>NZ_JBFAOJ010000039.1:0-77075 GCF_040675205.1 Streptosporangium sp. NPDC049644
CCAGGACGGCTCCGGTCGGCTCGACCGAGATGCCCGTCTCGTCCGCGTACCGCGACAGCAGCGCGTAGCCACGCGGCACCAGCCGGGACTCCAGCGTGCCGGGGGTGGCGTCGAAGCCGGTGTGCAGGATCGCGGTGTTCGCCTTGCTGGTGGCGTCGCCCACGTCGTCACGGGCCTCGACCAGCACCACGTCCAGCTCGAACGCGGCCAGCTCACGGGCCACCGCGCAGCCGACCACCCCTGCCCCGATGATCGCGACATCATGGATCTTCACGCGTTGTCCTTTCGGGCCGCCGCGCAACGAGCGGCCTGCTCCCAGCGCGCCATCGTCTCGGAGGCCCTCTGCTCGGTCCAGATCGGTTCGAAGGACATGGCAGGCGACCACTCGTCGATCGCGGCCGGCAGGGACAGCTCGTCGTCGAGCGCCAGCCGGGCGAGAGCCGCGGTGCCGAGCGCGGTGGCGTGGGGCGACGGGTAGACGTCCACGGGGACCTGCAGCAGGTCGGCCTGGGCCTGCATCAGGGCATGCGAGCGGGTCAGCCCGCCGTCCACCCGCAGCCGGGTCAGTGGCACGCCGACGTCGGCGCTCATCGCCTGGGCCAGGGTGGCGACCTGCGCCGCCAGGCCCTCGACCACAGCGCGGACCAGCCGGCCCCGCGTGGTGGCCAGGCCGAGGCCAGTGAACGCGCCGCACGGCTCCGGGTTCCACCACGGCTGCGCCAGCCCGGCCAGGCCGGGTACGAAGCAGGCCCCGCCGGAGTCGCCGGCCGACTCGGCGTCGAGCGCGTCCGGCGCGGACAGCAGGCCCAGGTCGACCAGCCACCGTACGGCTGAGCCGGCGGTGTAGACCTGGCCGTCGAGGCAGTAGCCGGTGGATTTCCGCAGCGACCAGGCGAGCGACGAGGTGAGCCCACGCGTGGACCGCACCGCCCGCTCGCCCGTGGCGCCGAGCAGGAAGGCGCCCGTGCCGTACGTGCACTTCACCATGCCGGGGTCGAGGCACCGTTCGGCGACCAGCGCGGCCTGCTGGTCCACGACCAGCCCGGCGACCGGGATCTCCACGCCGGACCTGTCGAACATCGACGTGCCGCCCACCACCTCGTCGCAGCGCACCACGCGGGGCAGCGCCTCGTCGTCGAGGCCGAACAGGGCCAACAGCTCGGGATCCCAGGCGACCTCGTCGAGGTCCAGCAGCAGCGACCGGCTGGCGGTCGTCGCGTCGGTGACGAACGCGCCGGTGAGCTGGTGGACCAGCCACGAGTCGGTGGTGGTGACGACGCCCTCGCGGGTGGCGTGCCGGCGCAGCCAGGCCATCTTCGGGGCCGAGAAGTAGGGGTCGAGCATGAGCCCGGTGCGCCGCCGGACGAGCTCGCCGTGCTCGCCGAGGTCGGCGCAGATGTCCTGGGCGCGGCCGTCCTGCCAGACCAGCACGGTCGACAGCGGGCGGCCCGTCGCGGGATCCCAGGCGAGCACCGACTCTCCCTGGTTGGCCAGCGAGACGGCGGCCAGCGGCGGATCTCCGGCTTCGCGCAGCGCGCGGGTCCCGGCCTGCCGCACGGATGCGAGCAGGTCCAGCGGGTCCACCTCGACGCGCCCGCCGTCCAGGTAGGCGGGCCGCACCGGGACCTCCACCACCGACAGCGTGCGCTCACCGTCGTGCACCAGGGCCTTCGTGCCGGAGGTGCCCTGGTCGACGGCCAGAATCGCGGTCATGGCCGGGCGGACAGGTCGTTGCCGGTCACCACGTGACAGCCGGCGTTCCGCAGCGCCTCGGCCAGCGCCTCGTCGGTCATCTCGCCGGCGATCAGCCCGGTGAAACCGTCGAGGTCGCAGACGCGGAACGCGGCGACCCGGCCGTGTTTGGTGGAGTCGGCCAGCACGTAGGAGCGGGCCGAGGTGGCGAGCACGGCGCGCTTGGTCGCGACCTCGTCCACGTGGAAGTCGGTCAGGCCGGCGTCGGTGCTCACCCCACCGGAGCCGAGGAAGGCGATGTCGGGCCGCAGGTCCTGGAAGAAGCCGAGCGTCGTCGAGTTGGACAGCGCCAGGTCACCGGCACGGACCCGGCCACCCGAGACCAGCACCTCGATCCGGGCCCGTCCGGCGAGCTCGGAGGCGACCAGGAGCGAGCAGGTGACGACGGTGCCGTGGTAGTCGTTCGGCAGCGATCGGGCGACCTCCAGCGAGGTGGTGCCGACGTCGATCATCACCGTCATCCCGGGGCGCACCAGCGAGGCCGCGCTGCGGCCGATGGCCACTTTCTCCTCCGTGGCCAGGGTCGCGCGGTCAAGGAAGGACGCCTCCTCGCCGGCTATCGGTGCGCGCAGGGTCGCTCCGCCGTGCACACGCACCAGCACACCCTGCCGCTCCAGCGCGGACAGGTCTCGCCGGATGGTCTCGTCCGAGACGCCGAGCGAGCGGGCCAGCTCTTCCGTGCGGGCGTGCCCGGTGGGGGCCAGGAGGGTGAGGATCCGGTCATGGCGTTCCGCCGCTAGCACCCGGACCACCTCCGCGCTGGGTGGAGGAATCTTTGACCGATCATGACCGATATTGTGGGTTATGCGGCGTGTTGCTGTCAATGCGGGCAGACTTGAAGCCCTTGAGCTCCACATGTTCACACTGGTCACCCGCGTCTTTTTTCTGATTTGCCAGCGGTTTGCGGTCCATTGTGACGCCGGTCACCTTGACAAAATTCCCACGGATTCCTACGTTACCGACATGTTCACGGGCAGAATCCCTCGAATTACCACAACAAGATCGGGCTGAAACGGGCCCTGATCGGGCGCGTGAACATCGTTATCGCCCCGCCCCCAGGAACAAGCCGGCGACCCACGTATGCCTACGACCACCGCGAGCCCGGCGGACGGTGGACGGTGTTCCGCACCTGAGGCAGCTGGTTCCGTTGACAAAGGACACAAGGTACCGAAAATGACGCGCACCCCGAACGCCGTGAGATCCCGCAGACTCGTCGCGGCCGCATGCCTGACGCTCGCCACCACATTGGGACTCGCCGCCTGCGGCTCCGACGCAGGCTCCGGCCCAGCCACCGACGCAGGCTCGGGCACCGCCGCAGCCGAGGACCTCGGAGTGAACAAGGCCGGTCAGGTGTCGGTCGGCTTCATGAACGGCCTGATGCCGTACGTCGGCCTTGAGAAGGGCGCCCTGACCGGCGTCGAGGGCGAACTGTTCACGCTCGCCGCCAAGGATCTCGGCCTTGAGGTGCAGGCGCAGGGCATGGAGTTCTCGGCGATGATCGCCGGTGTCCAGGCGGGCCGCTACGACATCGGCATCGGCGGCATCTCCTGGACCAAGGACCGCTCCCAGGTGGGCGTGATGAGCGATCCCATCTACTACAGCCCCGCCCTGATGCTGACCCGCCCCGGAGTCAAGGCGACCTCGGTCACCGAGCTCAAGGGCCTCAACGTCGGCGCCGTCACCGGATCGATCAACGACGAGGCGGTCCGCGCCACCCCGGACGTCAAGGCCCGCACCTACCCCGCCTGGGCCCAGGCCATCTCCGACCTGGCCGCGGGCCGGCTGGACGCGATCAACATCGACCCGCTGACCGCCGTCTACCTGCGCGACACCCGTCCGGATCTGAAGAACCTGGAGGTCCAGACAATGACGCCGCCCACCGACGAGGAGGTGGCGGCCAACCCCGGCCTGCAGGGCTTCCGGCCGTACCAGGTGGTCTGGTACTGCTCGAAGAAGGCCGAGAAGCTGTGCGGCAAGCTGGACGGGGTCACCAACGGCTGGTTCACCTCGAAGACCTCCGGTGAGGTGCTCACGAAGTGGGGCGTCAACGCCACCGACTTCCTGACCGCCACCCCGGAGATGACCACGGTCCGCAAGGGCGTCGACCGGCCCGACACGTGGACGGCGCCCACCGCCGGAGAGGGTCAGTGAGCTTCCTCTCCGTCGACTGGGGCGGTTACGTTCCCGTCCTGGTCGACGGGCTGGTCAAGTCGATAGAGCTCACCGCGATTGGGTTCGTCGGCGCCTGCCTGGTCGGGTTCGTCGTGGCGGTGCTGCGGATGTCGCAGAACCGCGTGATCAACGCGGCCGGCTACCTCTACACCGAGCTGTTCAAGAACCTGCCGATCATCACCGGCATCTTCATCATCTACTTCGGCCTGACCGGCATCGGGCTCGTCCTGGACGCCTTCACCTCCGGCTGGCTCGCCCTGTCGCTGTTCTACGGCGCCTATCTGGCGGAGATCTTCCGCGGCGGACTGCAGGGCGTCTCGCGGGGTCAGACCGAGGCGGCTCGCGCCCTCGGCCTGACCCCGGCCCGGGTGCTGCTGACGGTGCAGTTGCCGCAGGCCGTACGGCTGGCGCTGCCGGCCACCGCCACCATGCTGGTGGACCTGCTGAAGGGGACCGCGCTGCTGGTCACCATCGGCGGTGGCGAGCTGATGACCCAGGCGACGATCATCACGTCGGAGACCTTCCAGCCGCTGGAGGTCTACATCGTGATCGGCCTGATCTACGTGGTGATGAGCTGGCCGCTGGCCCGGCTGGCCGGCTACCTCGAATCCCAGCTGCGCGAAGGCACGGCGATGTCGCCGACCAGCCGCAAGCTGCGCAGGATCACCCGGGCGAGGCTCGCGCAGGCCGCCACCGTGACGACAGGGGGGAAGGTCGGCTGATGAAAGAACCGACGATCCAGATCAGAGACCTGCGCAAGTCGTTCGGCGACCTGGAGGTGCTGCGCGGCGTCGACCTCGACGTCCAGCCGGGTGAGGTCGTCGCCGTGCTGGGCCGCAGCGGCAGCGGCAAGAGCACCATGCTCCGCTGCGTGAACCTCCTGGAGACTCCCACCAGCGGCACGATCACCGTGGGCGGGATGGCCGCGTTCGCCGACCGCAAGGCGGCGAAGGGCCGTGACCTGGTCGCGCTGCGCCGGAAGGTCGGCATGCTGTTCCAGGGGCTGAACGTGTTCCCGCACCTCTCGGTGGTGGAGAACGTCGCCCTGCCCATGGTGCGCAGCCTCCGCACCGGCCACCAGGAGGCGGTGGACATCGCCATCCAGTTGCTGGGCAAGGTCGGCCTGCAGGAGAAGGCCCTGTCGATGCCCGGCCAGCTCTCCGGCGGCCAGCTGCAGCGGGTCGCGCTGGCCCGCGCGCTCGCGATGAACCCGCTGGCCCTGCTGTTCGACGAGCCGACCTCGGCGCTCGACCCCGAGTCGACCATGGACGTGCTCAACGTCATGAAGGACCTCAGCGCCGAGGGCATGACGATGATCATCGTCACGCACGAGGTGAAGTTCGCCCTCGACGTGGCCGACACCATCTTGATGATCGCCGACGGCAAGGTCATCGAGCGGGGCTCCCCGGCGCAGATTGCCGAGAACCCGCAGGAGCAACTAACCAGGAAGTTCCTGGCCGAACACACGAAATTCGAAGGCAGCACCGCCTGACCTCCAAGGAGTGCGGAGACATCATGAATGCCGAGAACCACGACGTCCTCATCGTCGGCGGGGGAGTCGCCGGGCTTTCGGCGCTCTGGCAGCTGCGGCACCGCGACGTGGTGCTGCTGGAGGCCGACGAACGGCTGGGCGGCCGGCTGATGTCGCTGCCGCGCGGCGAATACTGGATGAACCTCGGCGCACACCTGTTCCCGGGCGCGGGCTCGCACGTCGAGCGGATGACGTCGGCCCTCGGGCTGGAGACCATCGGCATCCCGGGCGCCAAGTTCGCGCTGACCTTCGCCGGCAAGGTGTACGCCAACAAGCGCGTCGAGACCTACCCGTTCACCCTGCCCATGTCCCTGCGCGAGCGGGTCGCCCTGGCCAACCTAGGCCTGCGCGCGGTGGGCGCGGTCAAGGCGTGGCAGGACACCCAGCGGGAGCAGCCCGGCTGGGCGGCCGCCCGCTTCGGCGGCTACCTGGCCAACCGGTCGTTCCGTGAGCTGCTCGGCCGCCCGCCGGCCCGGGTGGACCGCATCTTCCGCGCGGCCGGGCACCGCGCCGCCTCCGAGCTGGAGGACCAGAGCGCCGGCACCGGCGGCGCCCTGTTCGGTGGGGTGTGGGCAGGGCGCAAGAGCCTGCTGTCGTACAACCTCAACGGCGGCTCCGGCCGGCTCGGCGAGGCGATGGCCGCCGAGCTCGGGCACCTGGTGCGCTACGGCGCCGCCGTGACCAGGGTCCGCGAGGAGGGCGGCCACGTCACGGTCACCCTGCGCGAGCACGGCGAGGAGAAGACGCTGCGCGCCCGCCAGGTGATCATGGCCACGCCGGCGTACGTCTCGCACCGCGTCGTCGAGGGCCTGCCCGGCGACGTCGCCGACGTGCTGGCCGACGTCAAGTACGGCCCCTTCGTCAGCGCCGGCGTCATCACCACCGAGCGCGGCCGGATGCCGTGGGACCACATCTACGCGCTCACCGCCACGGAACAGTCCTTCGACATGCTGTTCAACCACGCCAACCCGCTGCGCACCGGCCGCACCCGCCGTCCCGGCGGCAGCCTCATGGTGTACGCCGGAGGCGACGGAGCCCGCAGGATGCTGGACCTGGATGACAGCGGCGTGGAGTCGCGCTACGCCGACGACCTTGTCGCCGTGTACCCCCAGCTGCGCGGCAACCTCGGCGAGATCAGGATTCAGCGCTGGGAACACGGCATCCCCTACCGCCGGCCCGGTTTCTCCTTCGAGCCGATGCTCCGCCACAGCCGTCGCACCGACGTCGGCGTCCACTTCTGCGGTGACTACTTCGGCGACCTCGGCAACATGGAACTCGCCGCCGCATCCGGCTTCCGGGCGGCCCTCCGCGCCGGTGCCGCCCTCGGCACGGACGGCGGGCGCCCCTGAGCGGTGTCGCGCGGCATGTGGCCTGGCTCCTGACCGGCCGAGGCGGGGGTGTCCCTGCGGCGTGGTCGCCGTCCGGCGCGTCCCAGGTGACGGTGGTGGAATCGGTCACACCGGAACTGCAACCCGTTCTTGTTCGCCGGTTAAGGGGTGACTTTGGAGATCACCGACTCGGCGAACCGCTCCAGGTGCTCGATCTTCTCGCTGAGCGGCTCCGTGTCCGGCCCCTTGATGTACGGCATCCGGAATCCGACGATCAGGTCGGTGACGCCCTTGTCGGCCAGTCGCCGCACCCCGTCCACGGTGTAGGCGTCGTGGGAGATCACGTGCACCTCGAAGGGCCGGTCGGCCGTGCCCTCCTCGGTGCGCAGGGCGGCCAGCCTGGCGAGCAGCGTGTCCAGCTCGCCGGCGTCGCCCCCGCCGTGCATCCAGCCGTCACCGAGGTGGGCGGCGCAGCGCCGCGTCGCTGTGCCCGCCCACCAGGACGGGGATCGGCTCGGTGGGGGCCGGTGACATCTTCACCGGCGGCAGGTCGTAGAACTCGCCGTGATACTCGAAGTAGCCACCGCCCGTCAGGCCAAGGCGCGGTGGGCGAGCCCCCGTGCCGGCGCCCTCGCCGTGGCCGAGGGAGAACGGGGCACTAGACCGTGCCGGAGGCGCCGAAGGGGCGGCGGGTCAGGCTCCGGTGGACCATTTCGGTGAGGGTCACGATGTCGAAGACCGGTATGCCGAGGTGTTCCTGGATCTGGTGGGCATAGGGCACCACGTCGGTGCATTCGATGACGAGCGCCCCCATGTCGGGGTTCTCCTTCGCCAGCTGTTCGACCTGGCCCAGCACCTCGCGGCCCAGGCGGTCGGCGTCGAGATCCGGGCGCCGGGCTTCGAGCATGACCTCGCGGAACTCCGGCTGGTCCTCCAGGCCGGCGACGCAGACCGGGACGTGCTCGGCGCCGACGGCCGCCAGGTGACGCCGGGTGAGAGAGGGCTTCTTGGCGACCAGCAGCCCGACCTTCTGATCCGAGCGGATCATGCGGTGCACCATGGGCAGTTGGATCAGGCTTGAGGCGTGCAGCGGGACGTTGACCGCGTCGGCCAGCTGCCTCTGGAAGATGACGAGAAAGCCGCAGGCACCGGTGATGGCGGCCGCGCCCCGCGCTTCGAGCTCCTGAGCGGCCTGGACGAACGGGTCGAGCAGGCGCGGGTCGGCCTGGGTCACCACGCGTTCGGCGGTCGCGCCGTCCACGACCCGGTAGATGACGGGGAAGTCGAAGGTGGCCCGGTTGCGGATGTGCCCCGGGACCTTGGTGAAGTTGGTGTCGCAGCACAGGACGCCGATCGCGACGTCATGCTCCGTTTCCGCTCCGGTGGCCATGGCGGTTCTCTCCCGTCGGATGTCGCGGTCGTGTCGTCTGGCGGCGGGGCCCGGGCCGGTCACGGCGCGAGTCCGGTGTCCCGTCGCCGCGAGCGGGGGCGGGACGCGCCCCGGCGCGAAGGGCGGGGACACCTCTCATCGCCCGGGACGCGGGCGGCGGCGCGAGGGCCCGCCACCATAGCGGCCGGGGCGCAGCGGGGTGAGGTCCATCTCGGGTCGCTCTCCGGCGACGAGCTGGGCGATCAGCCTTCCGCTGACCGGTGCGAGGCCCATGCCGATGTGGCCGTGACCGCACGCGACGGAGAGGTTGCGGTAGGGGGCGGCACGCCCCAGGAAGGGGAGACCGTCCGGGCTGCAGGGACGAAACCCACTCCAGGTCTCGAGAGTCTCGGTGCTCTCCATCTTCGGGAGGTACACCTGGACGGTTCGCAGGATGCCGTCCACCCGGCTGCGGGAGATCGCGGTGTCCATGCCTGACAGCTCCAGGGTTCCGCCGAAGCGGAGGCGGTCACCGAGCGGTACGAGCGCGACCTTGCCCTCGCCCAGCAGGACCGGCAGCCGGGGCGCGTTGCCCGGTGCCCTGACCGTGACGGAGTAGCCCTTGGCGGGCTGGAGCTTGAGCCCGATGTCCAGCCCGCGGGCGCATTCCGCCGACCAGGTCCCGGCGGCGATGACCGTCTCGCGAGGGCTGAAGTCCCCGTGGACCGTCCTGACCCGCCTGACCTCGGCTCCCGCGACCTCGAAACCGACGACCCCGGTGTGCTCGTGTATCTCCACGCCCATGTCGCCGAGCCTCCGGGCGAGTCCGGTGACGAAGTCGGGGACACGCAGGTAGGCGCCCTCCTCGTTGTACAGGGCACCGTGGATGTCGAACTCGGCGTCCGGTTCGAGCGCGCGCAGCTCCCCCGGGCCGAGGACGCGCAGCGGCACGCCGCTCGCGACCGTTCCCGGCACCGCCCGGCAGGCCTTCTCGAATCCCTGCCGTGTCCGGTACGCGAGCAGCATGCCCTGGGCCGTGAAGGTGGCGGCCAGGCCATCCGACGCGCAGAGCTCGCGGAGGATCCCGAGGCTCCGCTTCTTCATGTCGACCAGCACCCGGAAACCGGCCTTCGCGTCGCGCTCGTTGCAGGCGCGGCGAAAGTGCCAGAGCCACGACAGCAGCTCGGGGTCCGGGCGCGGTCTGATGTAGAAGGGACTTTCCGGGTTCAGCAGCCAGCGCAGTCCCTGGGCCATCACGCCGGGCTCGGCGAGGGGGAGCGCGCCCTGCGTGCCGACGAAGCCGGTGTTTCCATACGAACAGGACTGGAGGCCGCCGACCGGCCCGCGTTCCACGACGGTCACGCTGCTGCCCGCGCGGCGCAGGTAGTAGGCGCAGAACAGGCCGACGACGCCGCCGCCGATGACGAGGACGTCAGGGTCGTACCGGAGGGGGGCCGGGTTCGGGGAGGGCATCGTCGGCATCTGCTGTCCTTTACGGCGGCGCGATCACGGGGCGCGACTACAGGGTCACGATGAAGAAGTTGGTCAGCAGGTTGATCACGACCCGCTCGTAGATCTCGGCCATGAGCGCGACGCCGGGCTCGGCGAAGGTTCCCGGGGGCGGCTCGGCGAAGCGGATCACCGAGCGTCCCGCGTCGAACAGCTGGGCGCCGTGCCCGAAGTCGCCGACGATGGCGGTTCCCGGATCGACCAGGCGCGTCCGCACGATGAAGACGCCGTTCTGCTCCAGATCGTCCATCAGGCGGCCCTGCCCCATGAACCTGTAGTAGTCGACGGGATTGATGATGAGGCCGTCGGCGGTGCCTCCCATCTGCTCGGCCTCGTTGCATGCCGCGAGGATCGTCGAGCCGAACGGCCCCTTCGAGGTCATCCGGATGACCCCCGGGATGTTCAGCAACCCACCCTTGCCTCGGATGATCGTGTGGTTCTCGGCCGTGCCGAGACGGACGATCAGCCGGTAGTTGATGAACGACTCGAAGGTCTCGGGGTCCTCCCACAGGTCCGGTGGGACCTGTACCCACGCGGTGGTGGGATAGAGCTCGGGGATCGGCGACCGGTGGAAGCGGTTGGCCGCCTCGCGCCTCAGGTCGGCCTCGGTGACCTGGGGGTCGCCGGGAAGGGGCGGGCTCTCGTGCCAGTAGAACCGCCGGGGATCCCTGGAGAGGTCGACGACCTTGAGCATGTTGCGCGCCGGGTAGCGCGGTTTGCGCCGCGAACTCGTCAGCGAGTCGGTGATCGTCATGTCGTACTCCACGGAGGCTTCGAGTCCCTTGGCGGCACAGGCCTCGACGAACATCCGGCCCGGCGACATCTGCTTTTTCCGCTCGGCGACGACTTCCGCCATCGTCGACTTCATGCCTTCTGTGCGCTGCATGGCTTCCTCGCTACTGGTGGTTCGGCACTAGGGCGTGGCGTTGCCGGGCTTTCGGGTGACGAACATCCCCCAGCCGAACTCGCCGTCGTCGATGGCGATCTGGATCTCCGCGCATGACTCGGAGAAGGCCAGCATCCAGTCGCGCGCCGAGGCGTCCGGCGTCGCCTCGGCGCGCTCGCGGGCGATCCTGCCCAGCACGCGGTAGGTCTGCCGGATGTGGCTCTCCAGGTTGCGGGCGAGGAGGATCTCGAATCCGGCCTCTTCCAGAGCGGCCTGGTAGCCGACGAAGGAGTAGCCGCCGTTCCATCTCACCCGGTCGTAGACGTGCTTGCGGGCGCGCTCGCCGATCTCCTTCTTGGGCTGGAGGAAGTCGGAGAAGGCGAAGACGCCCCCGGGCCGCAGGACCCGGTGGATTTCGAGGTGACTGCGCGGCTTATCCGGTACGAGGCAGAGCGCGTCCTGGCTGACGACGTGGCTGAAGGTGCCGGTCTCGTACGGCATCCGGGTGACCGATCCCTGGCGGAACTCGATGTCGAGCCCGTTCTCGGCGGTCAGGGCCTCCCGCGCGAACCTGATGCGCTCGGCGCTCAGGTCGAGTCCCCCGCAGCGGCAGCCGAACCGCCTGGCGAGGTGGATCGGGAAGTTGCCGCAGCCGCAGCCGACGTCGAGCACGAACGACGAGCCGTCGATTCCGGCGTCCGCCGCCAGGATGTCGGACGTCCGCTCGGCGGCGGCACGGTAGTCGTCGTCGGCGTCGTCCGCGAAGTAGCCGGTGTGCAGGACTCCGTCACCGTCCCAGAAACTCAGGTAGGTCTGAAGGGTTTGGTCGAAGAAGTCACTGACGTCCCTCTCGGTGTAGACGTGGCCGGTCGTTGACATCACGGGGTCCTTCCTTCGGCTGAGATGGCCTGGGTCGTCATGTGTAGGTGTCCTTGCGCGCGGACGTGAGGTGCTCCGGCTCCGGCCCCACCACGCTGGCGCCGCCGTCGATCAGGTGGAGCGCGCCGGTGACGAACGAGGCCCGCTCTCCGGCGAGGAAGGCCGCGACGGCGGCGAACTCGGCCGGGTCCCCGACGCGGCCCAGGGCGTTGTGCCGGCCCATGGCACGCAGCCGGGCTTCGACGTCGCCGTCCTCGGCCAGCTTCGCCGCCGCCCGCTCCACCGGCGGGGTACGGGTCGTGCCGGGTGCCAGCACGTTGACGGTGATGCCGTCGCGGCCGACCTCGGAGGCGAGGGACTGGGCGAAGCGCACGATGGCGGCGCGGGTCACCCCGGAGAGCGCCAGCTGGGCTATCGGGACGCTCGCCGTCTCCGAGGCCACGAAGAGCAACCGGCCCCACCGGGCGGCCCTCAGGTGCGGCAGCGCCGCGAGGGCCAGGGTCAGCGCCGGGGAGAGCACCTTGTCGATGGCCGCCTGGTACTCGGCCTGCTCGAACTGCGAGGCGGTGCCGATCGGCGGGCTGCCGCCGCCGACGAGCACGATGTGAAGGACGCCGAAGTCGGCGGCGACCTCGTCGACCCAGCGGCGCGCCGCCTCCCCGTCCGTGATGTCGACGCTCGTGGCGTGGACCCGGCCGCGCGCCACCTCCTTGAGGCCGCGTTCGGCCTCCGCGAGCCGGTCGCGGTCGCGTGCGCCGATCGCGACGTGCGCGCCCTCCCTGGCCAGCTCCATGGCGGTGGCGAGGCCGAGGCCGCTGGATCCGCCGGCGACAAGCGCGACCTTGTTCTCAAGCCCCAGTTCCAAACGTCCTCCTCCTTGCCGTACGGTCTGTTCGGCATCCGGCCCCTAGTGCTCCCCGGTCGCCCGCGGCGGCGCGGTGCCGGCCCGCCGTGAACCGCTGGGAAGCGTGCCGCCGTAGCGGTAGCCATAGCGCCGGAACAGCGGCCATGACAGCGTCGCCGCGGCCAGCCTGGCGGGCAGCGGCAGATCGGTCCGCCAGGAGTCGTCCCGGTCCCGGATGACGGTGGTGCCGGTGTGGAAACGGTCGGGATTGCCGGTGACCGTGTGGTTGGTACGGAGCTCGATCGTCCGGCCCCGCATCGGGTTGGCGGCCGGGTCCTCGCCGCAGAGCCGCAGCAGCGCGCCGATCGTTCTCACCGGATCGGCGATGAACTCCTCGTAGCGCAGGAACATCGATCGGTCCCGATGGCGGCGGACGATCGCCTGCGAGGCCACGTTGAAACCGTGCCAGTAGGCGGTGCTCTTCCTGGCCGACATGACGTAGCAGTACTGCTTCTCCCGGCTCCACGACTGGGCGACCGCCCTGGGGTCGCGTACGAGATGGACGTAGTACGGCGTCACCCCGTCGAGGTGCGGCAGCAGGGCCGCCTCACCGGGGATCTTGGTGGTGTCCACGAGGACGCGGGCGCCGGTCAGTTCGGCGACGGCGTGGTAGGTCCGCGTCATCAGGGCGGCGTGCTCGCGGATCTCCTCGGAGTGCAGCCCGCGGTCGAGCACGCGCCAGGTGTGCCTCGTCCGTACGCAGGCCAGCTGGCGGCGGATGACGGCGTCCGCGTGGGCCTGCGCGGAGACCCCGGCCGGCCGCCCGAGCGGGAGGATCCTCGACCAGATGTGGCATTCGGTCAGCGGCCTGCCGCAGCCGCACGAGCTGTTCGCTCCCCTGCCCGCCGCGTTCTTCCACAGGAAGTGCAGTTCCCCGACGTGGAAGACCTCCGGGACCTCGTTGAGGATGTTGCCGATGATGGTGCTGCCGTTGCGGCACCATCCGGTGATACAGAGGATCTTGAGAGGTGTCTTCGAGAGGTTCGATCCGTTGATGACGTGCTCCTGACTCAACTCACGGCCGCCGGCTGCGCGTCCTGCCCGCGGACACAGAGCGCCACGGCCACGGCCGACATCGCGCAGACGGCGCCGACGACGAACACCGCGGGGTAGCCGAACCCGGCGGCGACCACTCCGATCAGCGGCCCCCAGACGGCCAGGCCCAGGTCCCAGAAGGAGGTGTAGGCGCCGATCGCGGCCCCCTGCCTCGACGGGTCGGTGCGGTTCATCACCATCAGGGCGAGCGACGGGTGCAGCAGCGAGAACCCGGCGCCCATGACCAGGCTGCCGAACACGGCGACGGGCAGGTTCGGCGCCAGGGCGATGATCGCAAGACCGGTGGCCTCGCCGATGCCGGACCAGATGGCGACCCTGCGCGGCCCGAGCCGGTCCGGTAGACGGCCGATGAACAACCTGGTGCCTGCGTAGACGGCGCTGAAGCCGCTGAGCACCACGACACCCGACTGGACGCCGCGGGCCTGGAGGTGCAGGACGACGAAGGCGGCGAGGCCCGCGTACCCCGCGGCGGCGAGTCCGAGGGCCAGCCCCGGCAGCAGCACCGGGCGTGGCAGCAGGGTGTGCCCACCGTTCTGCCGCACCTCGCCCGGCTGCCCCGCGCGTGCGGGGGCGGGAACCGCGCTGATCAGCAGGAGGGCGACCAGCGCGGCGGCGGCACTGAAGCCCCACACCGCGCCGTAGCCGAAGTTCAGCAGCAGCGCGCCCAGGAAGGTCCCCACCGAGATCCCGCCCCACATGCTGACGCCGTAGAGCCCGATCAACTGCCCGCGGCGGTCGTGCGGCGCGAGCGAGACGACCCAGACGGCGCCGGCGGTGAAGAGCGACGCCTCGCCGACGCCGGCCAGCAGGCGGACGGCGACCAGGCCGCTCAGGCCGAGCGGCAGGAGGTAGAGCAGGCCGCCGACGGCGATGACCAGCGCGCCTGCCCGCATGACGAGGCGATGGCCGTACCGGTCGGCCAGGTGGCCGGAGACGGGTCTCACCAGCAGGGCCGTGAGCGCCGTCGCCATGACCACCAGCCCGACGGCGAAATCGCCGGCGCCGAACCTCTCCCTGACGAAGCCGGGCAGCACCGGGATCGCCGCGGTGAGGCCCAGGTAACCGCAGAAGAGTCCGCCGAAGACCCCGGCGAGGGCGAGGCGGGGCATCGTGCTCTTCTCCGTGGAGGCTTCCATCATCGCTACTGCCCGACGGGCGCGGTGTCGGCCAGCCCGGTGACCGGATCCGCCGGCCGGGCGGAGTCCTGGTCGGCGGAGGCGTACCCGTCGGCGAGGGGGGTCCGCGGGTCGCGGGCCGGCGTGACGGCCGCCGCCACCTTGCGGACCGCCCTGATCAGGTGATCGCAGTCCTGCGCCGAGAGGTTGGAGGACAGCGGGATGTCCACCGCCTGCTCTAGGTATCGCGTGGTGTTCGGCAGCAACGCCTTGACCTCCTCGACGCCCCTGGCGCCGAACATGAACCGCCAGTTCCAGAAGACCCGCACGTTGGTGTCCTCGTCGGAGCCGAGGTTGCGCGCGTCGACGCCCTCGCAGCAGAGCGCGCGGGCGAACCATTTCGCGTCCACGCCGGGAACGCGGAAGATGAACGCCTCTCCTAGATAGGCGCCGGGGGCCACGGGCTGGCGGATCGAGATCTGGGGGAGGTCGGAGAGGGCGGCGGCCACGTAGGCGTAGTTGCCACGGAAGCGTTCCAGGCGCATCGGCAGCCGGGTCATCTCGGCACGCAGCAGGGCCGCGCGGATCTCGTCCATGCGGAAACTGAACAGCGGCAGGTCGAGATCGGTGGCGATCGGTGTCTCGCCGTCCGGGAAGTGCCGCCGGAAGCGTCCCTCGTAGGCGCCGGAGAGCACGACGGCGCGGGCGAAGAGCACGCTGTCGTCGGTGGCCAGGAAACCGCCCTCGCCGCAGTTGAGCGACTTGTCGGACTGGGTGCTGAAGGCGCCCGCGAGGCCGAAGGTACCGAGTTTTCTGCCTTTCAGTTCCGCGCCGAGGGCCGGGACCGCGTCCTCGAACACCGGCACGCCCACGTCGGCGGCGAAGCGCGTCACCGCCTCCATGTCGGCGGCGAAGCCGCGCATGTGGACCACCAGGATTCCCTTGATCTCGGGTGTCCAGCGGCGCCGGAGATCGTCGACGTCCATGTGCAGGTTCTCGTCCACCTCCACCAGGATGGGCGTGCATCCAGCGAGCACGATGGCGCTGGGGGTGGCCACGAAGGTGAAGCCGGGACAGGCGATCAGCGAGCCCGGCGGGATCCCCGCCGCCATGATGGCGAGCGCGAGCGCGGTGGTGCCGCTGGACACGGCCAGCGCGTGCTTGCTGCCGAAATAGCGGCACAGTTCCTCCTCGAACCTGCCGCATTCGGTGTCCTGCTGGGATCGGTAGTCGTAGCGGAAGTAGAGATGGCTGCGGATGGCGCGTAACGCCGCTTCCTCGTCCTCGGAATGGACGAAGACGGCCCCCTTGTCGTAGGTCGGCCAGGGGGTGCACCGGACGGGATCACCGCCGTTCACGGCGAGCCGCCCGTCCTCGGCCTGTCCGGTCTCCGGCAACGGCCGGACCGGCACCGGCCCCTCCTTGTTTCTGTTCACCGTCGAGCTCCTCGTCACTGGCTGGCTGCTTTTCTCGTCGATGTTCTCCGGGCAGGCGTAATCACCACCACCGGCGCGGTGGTGGCGGCGTCGAAGGTGTCGGCGGTGAAACTTGTCCGTCGCTCCCCGCTGCGGCCGCGGGGCTGGAGCGAACCGGAAACGGCGCTGTCGGTGGGCCGGGAAACTACGGGAGGTCGATTCTCCCGAGGGTCCGCCCGGTGAGTCCGAGGGGATTATTGATCACATTGTCGGCCAAGGAAAACCTTTTGAATGTTCCCTAAATGTCCGGAGGGTGTCAATGGGGAAGAATGCCATGAGACCAATAATGAATAATCGACCCCGGAGCAGAAAAACCCACAAAACCTATAATAAAACTCGAAAACCGGGAATGAATGTCACCGCCAACCGGAGACATTTCCCATTTCCACTCCCGCCCGGCGTTCGACATCCCGGTTTCGGCCGACACCTTAATCGCGTTCGAGAAAAAAACTTTTCGGGTGACGGCGATGATGTCGCCGCATTTTCTACACAGCCGGATCAATACCCGCCACTCACCCGAAAGGCTTTTCGGGCCATGCGGTCATCCCCTGGCGTTCAGCGAGCCGGCGTCAGAGGCGGAAGTCCCAGTCGATCAGGCCCGCGCGCAGGTCGTCGGCGAGTCCTCGGACATAGGCGAGTTCGGCCTTGAGCACGGCCCGCTGGTACTCGGCCTCCACCAGGAAGAGGCGGGGAAGGAACTTCGCCCCCTCGGTCAGGTCGCGGTCCGTCTCCGACAGTCGCGCCTCCAGGGAGACCAGCCGCTCGTCGAGCGCCGCACGGACCTCGTCGGGTGGCAGCACGGGCATGAAGGCGAGCGCGGCGGGAAACTCCGGGAACTCGCGGGCCCGCACGGAGAGCATCGTCCGCATCCACCGCCGCAGCGTGTCACGGCCCGCGTCGGTGGGCTCGTAGACGGTCCGCTCGGGCCGGTTCTCCTCGCGCGAGGTCTCACGGACCGCGATGAGCCCGTCGCGGAGCAGCCTGTCGATGGTCTGGTAGACGCTGTTGCGCTGCGCGACGTTGACGACGTCGCCCTTGTGCCGCTCCTTGATCATCCGTTGCATCTGGTACGCGTGCATCGGCGCCTCACAGACCAGCGAGAGCAGCGCCATGGCCAGGGGGGATCGCCTCGTAGACATGGGCACATCGTAACGGCCTACCCAGCAATAGTTATTCTATGTATAGTCATTTTATGACTAAAAAGGCTCTGATAGCCGGCGGAGGCATCGCCGGCCCGGTGACGGCGATGGCCCTGCGGCGCGCCGGCATCGACAGCGAGGTCTTCGAGGCGTACGACCGAGGTTCCGATGGCGTGGGCGCCTTCCTCACGCTCGCGGTCAACGGGCTGGAGGCCCTGCGCCCCCTCGACCTGCACGATCTCGTCGGCGACCTGGGCATGGACTCCTCACGGATGCTGATGCTCAACGGGCGCGGCAGGCCACTCGCCGCCACCCGGCAGCCCAGCCGGACGCTGAGGCGCGCCGATCTCTATCGGGCGCTGCGCGACGAGGCCGTACGGCGCGGCGTGCGGATCCACTACGGCAGGCGCCTCACCGACGCCTCGATCACCGAGACCGGGGTGCGCGCGGCCTTCGCCGACGGCAGCACGGCTGAAGGCGATCTGCTGATCGGCGCCGACGGGCTCCACTCGCGCACTCGCGCGATCATCGACGCCGGGGCACCTCGCGCCCGGCACGTCGGCCTGCTGAACACCGGCGGTTTCGCGCGCGGCGTCGAGGTGCCCGGTGAGCCGGGAACGAGCCACTTCGTCTTCGGCAGGAGATGCTTCTTCGGCTACCTGATCCATCCGGACGGCGAGGTGTGGTGGTTCGCCAACCCGCCGAGCCCCAGGGAGCCGACGCCGGAGGAACTCGCGGCGATCACCCCGGCGCGGTGGCGCGCCAGGCTGACGGAACTGTTCGGCGACGACACCGGACCGATGCTCGACATCATCGGCGCGACCGACCACATCATGCCCGGCTGGAACACCTACGACTTCCCGACCGTGCCGAAGTGGTTCAACGAGCGCATGGTGATCCTGGGGGACGCCGCGCACGCGACCTCGCCCTCCTCCGGCCAGGGGGCGTCCATGGCGATCGAGGACGCCGTGGTGCTGGCCAAATGCCTGCGAGACGTCCCCGGCACCCGCGACGCGTTCGCCGCTTTCGAGGCGGCACGGCGAAAGCGGGTGGAGCGGATCGTGGAGCAGGGCAGACGTAACGGGAGCGGCAAGGCGCAGGGAGCCGTCGGCGCCTTCTTCCGCGATCTCGCACTACCGGTGATCATGCGGCAGCTGGACAGGAGGAACGCGCTGGCCTGGATGTACGACTACCGGATCTCCTGGAACGAGCCGGCGTCCGCGGCGTCCGGCTGACCGGCGGGCGACCGGCGGGCGACCGGCAGGGTCAGGACGCGGTGATGGCGGTGCCGCGGGCCAGCAGCAGGACGACGGCGACCGCGGCGACGGCCACGGCCACGGCGAAGGGAACACGCGGTGAGTTCCGGCCCAGCGCCACCCCGCAGGCGGTGAGGGCTCCGGCCACCGCCAGCGCCGTCCAACCCCCCGCGCCCGGCGACTCGGTGGGGCCGAAGACGAGCAGGGCGGTCGCGGCCAGCAGCGGCAGCGGGATCAGGACGCGGACGCGGGCGACACCGAGCCGCTGCGGCCAGCCCCGGACCCCACCTGCGAGGTCCGCGGGGATGTCGGGGAGCACGTTGGCCAGGTGCGCTCCGCAGCCGAGCAGCGCCGTGGCCAGGACCGCCCACCAGGCGGGCCACGGATGTCCCGGCAGGCCCAGGGTCACGAACCCGGGAAGCGCGCCGAAGCCCACCAGGTACGGCAGCCAGGAGAGCACGGTCGCCTTGAGTCCGAGGTCGTAGGCCCAGGCCGCGGCGACGCCGACGATGTGGACCGCGCCTGCCGCCGGCCCCGAGGCCAGGGAGAGCGGCACGCAGAGCGCCAGGGCCGCGATCGCGGCGACCCACACCGTGCGGACGTTCACCGCGCCGCCGGCGACGGGCTTGCCGGTACGACCCGCGGCGGCGTCCCGCGCCGCGTCCACCGCGTCGTTGCACCAGCCGATCGAGAGCTGTCCGGTCAGCACCGCCGCGGCCACCAGGACGCACCCGGCCGCGCCACGCCCGCTCAGCGCGGCCAGCACGGTCACCAGGACGGTGACCGCCATGCTCGGCCCGGGGTGACAGGCCAGCAGCAGCCCTCGCACGGCCCTGGGCGCCGACCCTGTCCCCGGGCACATCGGCCGGCTCGTCGTCACGGATCGATCGTAGGCCGAGAGGTCCGGGGAAGCGGGTACCGAACATCCCAAAAAAGCGGACATCACTCCAAGAAGCAGACAACGTTGCGAGGCGGAATGCTCCAGGAAACGGACACCGAGACTGTCGCGACGCATGTCACAGATCCAGCTGGGCAAAAGGCAGATGTCCGCTGTTCGCGAGCCGGGGGTCTGTTTCATGACGCGAATCGTCGCTGTCCGCGGCGCGCTCCCGCCGAACCGGCACCCCCAGGCAGAGATCACCGAGGCGTTCGCGCGGGTGTGCCTGCCCGAGGGGGCCAACCGCCGGTTGCTCGACCGGCTGCACACCTCCGCGCGGGTGGAGTCACGGCACCTGACGCTACCGCTTGAGCAGTACGCCAAACTGGACGGCTTCGGGGCGGCCAACGACATCTTCGTGGAGACGGCCGTGGAGCTGGGCACCGAGGCGCTGGGCGGCGCGCTGGAGGAGGCCGGGGTCCTCCCCGAGGAGGTGGACATGATCCTCTTCACCTCGGTGACCGGCGTCGCGGCCCCCTCGGTGGACGCCAGGGTGGCCGGGCGGCTGGGGCTGCGCCCGGACGTCAAGCGGATCCCCGTCTTCGGACTGGGCTGTGTCGCGGGGGCGGCCGGCATCGCCCGGCTCCACGACTACCTGCACGGCTGGCCCGAGCAGCTGGCGGTGCTGCTCTCGGTCGAACTGTGCTCCCTCACCCTGCAGCGCGGCGACGCCTCCGTCGCCAACATGGTGGCGAGCGCCCTGTTCGGTGACGGGGCGACGGCCGTGGTGGCCTGCGGTGACGAGTGGCGGCCCCGGCGTACCGGCTCGCCCGCGACCTCCAGGGCCGGCGCGGTGAGCGGCGCCTTCGCGACGACACGGCCCGCGGGGCCCGCGGGGTCCTCCCCTGCGGCGAGCGCTCCCGCGGCCGCCTGGCCCGCGGGTCCCGCCGGCTCCTCCCCCTCCAGCGGCGAGCCGGCCTCCCACCGGCCCTGCGGACGGGCGGCTCCGGCGGTGGTGGCCTCGCGCAGCCATCTGTATCCCGGCTCCGAGCACGTGATGGGCTGGCAGGTCGGCGACACCGGCTTCCGCGTGGTGCTCGACGCGAGTGTTCCCGAGGTGGTGCGCACCTACCTGGCCGACGACGTGCACGACTTCCTCGCCGACCACGACCTGAGCAGCGAGGAGGTGACGGCGTGGGTCTGCCACCCGGGCGGTCCCAAGGTCCTGGAGGCGGTGGCCGAGACGCTGCGGCTTCCCGAGGACGCGCTGGACCTCACCTGGCGCTCGCTCGCCGCGATCGGAAACCTCTCCTCCTCCTCGGTCCTGCACGTCCTGCGGGACACGCTCGCCCTGCGGCCGCCGCCGCCCGGCACTCCGGGGATGCTCCTGGCGATGGGGCCGGGCTTCTGCTCCGAACTCGTACTGCTGCGCTGGTAGGAGCCCGATGTCCTGGCATCTGTCGTCCTGGTACCTGCTGCTGGTGCTACTCGTCGGCCTTGAGCGAGTCGCCGAACTGATCGTCGCCCGCCGTAACGCGCGATGGAGCACGGCGCGCGGCGGGGTGACGTACGGGCGGGGTCACTACCCGTGGATGGTCGCCCTGCACACCGTTCTGCTGGCCGGGTGCCTGCTGGAGGCGGGTCTGGCCGGCCGGCCCTTCGTGCCCGCGCTCGGCTGGCCGATGCTCGCCCTGGTGGTCGCCGCGCAGGGTCTGCGCTGGTGGTGCGTGGTCTCGCTGGGCCCTCAGTGGAACACCCAGGTGATCGTGGTGCCGGGCCTGCCGCTGGTGGAGCGGGGGCCCTACCGGCTGCGGCCGCTCCGCCACCCCAACTACGTGGCGGTGGCCGTCGAGGGGGCGGCGTTGCCTCTGGTGTACGGCGGGTGGGTCACCGCGCTGACGTTCACGGTGCTCAACGCCGCGCTGATGAGGGTGCGGATCCGCTGTGAGGAGGACGCTCTGGCCTCGCTCTCCGCGACGGCACCGGCCGGCGCGCCGCCCGCCGGCGGGCGGGCGCCGACATGATCGACATCCTGATCGCGGGCGGGGGACCCGCCGGGCTGGCCACCGCCATCCACGCCGCCCTGGCCGGGATGGAGGCCGTCGTCGTCGAGCCCAGGGCCGTACCGGTGGACAAGGCGTGCGGCGAGGGGCTGATGCCCACCGGGGTCGCGGCCCTGCGGTCGCTAGGGGTACGGGCCGAGGGCAGGCCGCTGCGCGGCATCCGCTACCTGGACGGCCGTCACGAGGCGGAGGCGGCGTTCCGCGACGGATCGGGCCTGGGCGTGCGGCGGACCGCGCTGCACACCGCGCTGTCCCTGCGGGCGCGGGAACTGGGCGTGCGGATCGTTCCCGGCAAGGTGGACGGCGTGCGGCAGGACTGCCGTCTCGTCGAGGCGGCGGGGCTGCGAGCCCGCTGGCTGGTGGCCGCTGACGGCCTGCACTCCCCGCTGCGCGCCCTGCTCGGACTGGAACTGCCCTGCCGCGGGCCGCGCAGGTACGGGCTTCGGCGGCACTACCCGGTCGCGCCGTGGACGGACTTCGTCGAGGTCCACTGGGCGGCGGACGGCGAGGCGTACGTGACGCCGGTGGGCGAGAACCTGGTGGGCGTCGCCGTGCTGAGCTCTCGACGGCGCGGCTATCCGGAGCACCTGGCGGACTTCCCCTCGCTCCTGGAGCGGCTGGAGGGGCCTGCCGCGACCCCGGTGCGCGGGGCGGGGCCACTGCGCCAGCGGGTCCGCGCCCGGGTGGCGGGGCGGGTGCTGCTGGTCGGCGACGCGGCCGGCTACGTCGACGCGCTCACCGGGGAGGGGGTGTCGCTCGCGCTGACGTCCGCGCGGTTGCTGGTCGACTGCCTGAGGGCCGGCGTCCCCGGGGCGTACGAGGCCGCCTGGCTGCGGCTGTCGCGACGACACCGGCTGCTCACCGGGGCGCTGGTGGGCAGCCGCCGTTACCGGGCGGCGGGGCGGTTGATCGTCCCGGCCGCCCGGCGGCTGCCCGCCCTGTTCGGCGCGGCGGTGCATGCCCTGGCCTGACCCGGCCGGCGGGCTCCACACCGCTCCGTTCCCGGACGGAGGCCATGGACGGACGCCGCGGACGCCGCGGACGCGCGGCCGTCGGGGCGGCAGGTGACCTCACATCAGCGTGGCGAGACCTTGTGGACGACCCCCAGCCTGGGGGCGTAGTGCGTGGTGCCCTCGAACCTGAGCCGCCACTCACCGCCGGTGCGCCCCTGCACCACCCTGGTGAAGCGTCCGTGGGAGTCGGTCGTGGCACCGGCCGCCCTCGCCCAGTCGGCGCCCTTACCGGCCCGGTGCATGATCGCGACGGGCTGGCCGGGGAAGGGGGCGTAGTCGAGGTGCCCCTGAGGGTCGACCCGGTTCAGCGCGCCCGCCACGCGCACCCCCGAGCCTCCCGGTGCCACCTGGACCCCGCCGAACCTGGTCAGCCGCTTCAGCAGGAAACCCGTATGTCCGGTGACCTCGGCGCCGTCGGCGCCCCTCGCGGTCACCGAGACGGTCCAGGGTCCGGCCGGATACCAGCGGCTCAGGCTCCTCTCCGGCGCGAACCGCCAGGTCTCCCACCCCTCCCCCGGACGGAACCCGGTCATCCCCGCCGTGCCCGGGGCGAGACGGGCGGACACGGTCGGGCCGGGGACGGGGCCGGGCGCGAGGGCGGGGCCCCTGCCGGGACCGCCGCCCGGGCGGGACGCGGTGACGGGGAAGGACGTTCCCTTCGAAGCGGGGATCGCCCCCGGCTCGACCTTGATCGTCACCCCCGCGGGGCCGGTGACGCCTCGGGCCACCACCTCTATCACCATGCGTACCGTGTCCGCGGGCCCGACCACGGGATTCGCGGGACGCAGGGTCACCGAGCGGATCGTCAGGTCCTCGGCGGCGGCCGCCGGGGCTCCTGCCGGTACCGGCAGGGCCATGGTCCCCGCCGCCAGGGATGCGAGAAGGACTCTCAACGTCATGACCAGGAGGCTAGGAGTCCACCGGTAACAGGCAGGTAGAGGACACACGCCCCGTTGGGCAAAGCGGCGCCCGCCCGCCGGCGCCGGAGACCGAGGTCCGGATCCGGCACCGGCGGGCGGCGGTCAGTCCTCGTACATGCCGTCGATGATCTCGGCGTACTTGGCGTGGATGATGCGGCGCTTGAGCTTCAGGCTCGGGGTGAGCTCCGCGGTCTCGGCGGTCCACTCCACCGGCAGCAGACGCCAGCGCTTGACCTGCTGGACACGGGCCAGTTTCTCGTTGGCGGCGGCGATGGCGCCCTCGACGGCCTTGAGGACGTCGGGGTGCTCGGCGAGGTCCGCCAGGGTGGTGAACGTGATGCCGTTGGCCTGCGCCCAGCCGGGGGCCACCTCGCCGTCGAGGGTGAGGATCGCCACCGGGTAGGGCCTGCGGTCGCCGTAGGCGAGGGCCTGACCGATGAGCGGGTGCTCCTTGAGGTTGTTCTCGATGTTGGCCGGGGAGATGTTCTCGCCTCCCGCGGTGATGATGAGCTCCTTCTTGCGGTCGAGGATGCTGACGAAGCCGTCGGCGTCGATGGAGCCCACGTCGCCGGTGTGCAGCCAGCCGTCGGCGTCGATCAGCTCGGCGGTGGCCTCCGGCCGTCCCAGGTAGCCGTGGGTGTTGGCCGGGCTGCGGGTGATGATCTCGCCGTCCTCGGCGATGCGGACCTCGACGCCGGGACCCGCCTGGCCGACGGTGCCGAGCTTGAAGCTGTCGGGGGCGTTGGCGGTGAAGGCGCCGGTCGTCTCGGTCATCCCGTACACGTCCAGGACCCGCAGGCCGAGACCGGCGAAGAAACGCTGGACCTCCAGCGGCATGGGCGCGGCAGCGGTGGCGAGCCAGCCCGCGTTGTCGAAGCCGATCATCGACCGGATGATCGACAGCAGCGCCGCGTCGGCCTGCTCGTAGGCGGCCAGGACCTCGGGCGAGGGGGTACGCCCGTACTGGTTGGCCTCGATGTAGGCGAGCCCGGCGGCCATCGCGTTGCGCACGCCCTCCTGCTGCTCCTCGGGCTGGGTGGCCAGCAGTGCCTGCAGGCGGGCCATCATCTTCTCCCACACGCGCGGGACGCCGAAGAACAGCACCGGCTTGACCTGGCCGAGGGTCGCGCCGAGCTGGGCGAGGTCGGTGCAGAAGTGGGTGTGGGAGAGCTTGAAGAGCGGCAGGTAGAGGCTGAGCACCCGCTCGGCGATGTGCGCGTAGGTGAGGTAGGAGATCTGGGTGCCCTTGCTGGGCAGGTTGGCCATCCGGTTGGTGGCCACGACCTCGAAGAACACGTTGGAATGGGTCAGCGGCACACCCTTGGGGTTGCCGGTGGTGCCCGAGGTGTACAAGACCGTGAGGACGTCGTCGGCGGTCACCGCCTGCCAACGGGCGTCGACGGCGGCGGGGTCGGCCGCGAGCCGGTCGCGGCCGAGGGCCAGGAAGTCGTCCCAGGAGACGAACCGGTCACCGGCCGGGGCCCCCTCCAGCACGATCACCTTGCGCAACTCGGGAAGGTCGTCAAGGACCGGCTCCCACCTGGCCAGCTCCGCCGGTCCGCCGAGCACCGCGATCTTCGCCTTGACGTCGCCGGCGACGAAGGCCACCTGCTCGGGGGCGAAGGTCGAGTAGACCGAGCACGACACCGCGCCGGCGTGCACCGCGCCCAGGTCCGCCAGCACGTGCTCACTGCGGTTCACCATCATGAGCGCGACCGCCTCGCCGGGCTCCAGCCCGAGGGCGGCGAACCCGGCGGCGATTTCCAGAACTCGCTGCCGGGCCTCGGAGTAGGTCAGGGTGGACCAGCCCCCCTCGACCGGGTCGGAGTACGCCGGGGCGTCGGGGTCGCCCTCGGCCGCCTCCTTCAGCTGACCACAGACCGTACGGCCCGCGATCTCCCTCTCGATGGCCGCCCGCTCCTCAAGCACACCGGTCATACAGAGCCTCCTGAAAGTGCTTACTTGCACGAGTGGCATGCATCGCACCACACGCCGTTCCTCCCGGACAAGACCCTGAAAGGGAGAAGAAACATCACAATGCGCAGTTGCCTTCGGCATCCCCACGGAGAGCACACGTAGAGTTGTCGCCTGATCACACTGTGACATCCTGGGGGGCGCATGCCATCGGGGAGACGTGCCCGCGAGAAGACCTTCTTCGGGCACCCGCGCGGCCTGGCGACACTGTTCGGCACCGAGATATGGGAGCGCTTCAGCTGGTACGGCCTGCGGGCCATCCTCGCCACCTTCATGGCCGCCTCCCCCGCCATCGGCGGCCTGGGCCTGAGCCAGCAGACCGCCCAGGCGGTCGTCGGCATCTACGGCGCGCTCATCTATCTCGTCGCCCTGCCCGGCGGCTGGATCGCCGACCGGGTGCTCGGCGCCCGCAGGGCGGTGTTGTGGGGCGCCTCCGTCATCATGTGCGGCCACATCAGCATGGCCGTCCCCGTCGAGACCGGCGCCTTCGTCGCGCTCGGACTGCTCCTCATCATCGCCGGGACCGGGCTGATGAAGCCGAACATCTCCACGATGGTCGGCAAGCTCTATCCGCAGGACGACGACGCGCGCAGGGACGCCGGGTTCTCGATCTTCTACATGAGCATCAACATAGGCGCCTTCATCGCCCCCCTCGTCGTCGGCTGGCTCGCCTCGGGCAACCGCTGGCACCTGGGCTTCGGCGCGGCGGCGGTCGGCATGGCCCTGGGCCTCGCCCAGTACGTGCTGGGCAGGCGGCACCTGAGGGGTGTGGGCGAGCGGCCGGGACACCGGCTGACCCCGCGCGAGCGCAGGCACTTCGGCCTCGCGGCGGCCGTCGCCGCGCTCGTGACCTGTGGCGGCCTGGCCGTCTGGACGGCGTCGGGCACCTTCGACCTCGACACCTTCGCACTCGTGACGACGCTGTTCATCGTGGCCGTGCCGGTGTTCTACTTCGGCTACATCCTGCTGGGCAGCCACAACCTGACCGATGACGAGCACTCCCGGATGAAGGCCTACATCTGGCTGTTCATCGCCGCCGCCATCTTCTGGATGATCTACGACCTGGCGCCGACCGTGCTGCTGTTCTTCGCCCAGAACAAGACGGACCTGTCACTGTTCGGCATCCGGATCACCCCGGCCACCACGCAGTCGTTCAACCCGCTGTTCATCATGATCTTCGTGCCGCTCTTCGCGGCGCTCTGGGTCAGGCTGGGCAACCGGGTGACCGCTCCGCACAAGTTCTCGGTGGGACTGTTCATCAACGGCCTGAGCTTCATGATCATGGCCCTGGCCGCCAAGCTGGCCGAGAGCGGGAGGATCACGGTCTGGTGGCTGGTGCTGGCCTACCTCGTCCAGGTCTTCGGCGAGCTGTCGCTGAGCCCGGTCGGCCTCTCGGTCACCACCAAGCTCGCCCCCGAGGCGTTCAAGAGCCAGATGCTGGGACTGTGGTTCATCTCCATCTCGGTGGGCGACGCCGTGGGCGGGCAGACGGGGCGGCTGAGGAACCACATGTCGGAGCCCGCGTACTTCCTGACCCTCGCGCTGATCGCCGTCGTGGCGTCGCTGGTGCTGCTCGCGTTCGCCGGCAGGCTCCATACGATGATGCGCGAGCACCGGCCGCCGAACACCGCCCCGCCGCCCTAACGAAAATCCCATATATCCGGTCATGGGATGATTTATCTGTGAATAATGTGCTCGATCTCATCGGGATCTTCGTCTTCGCTCTCTCCGGTGCCCTGGTGGGCGTGCGCAGGCGACTCGACGTGGTGGGCATGGCCGTGCTGGCCGAGATGACCGCGCTGGGCGGCGGAATCGCACGCGACCTGATCCTGAACGTGCGGCCCGCCGCCTTCTCCAGCATCGGCTACGTGGTCGTGCCGGTACTGGCCACGGTGATCGTGTTCTTCTGGCACCCGCAGGTGGAGCGGGTGATGCCCGCGGTGAACGTGCTGGACGCCGCGGGCCTCGGCCTGTTCTGCGCGGTCGGCACCGAGAAGGCGATGTACTTCGGCCTCACCCCCCTGCACGCGACCCTGCTCGGGATCATCACCGCGGTCGGCGGCGGCATCCTGCGCGACGTCCTCGCCGGGCAGATCCCCACCCTGCTGTACGACCGCCAGCTGTACGCGGTGCCCGCCATGCTCGGCTCGGCGGTCATGGCGCTGCTCTACACCCTGAACCTGCACGGCTGGCCGGCCACGCTGGCCGCGGCCCTGCTGGCCTTCGGGCTGCGCATCGTGGCCATGCGGCTGAGACTGCGGGCCCCGCTGGCCAGGGGCGTCACCTCCGAGTAAGCCCTCCCGGAGCGGACTCAGAGGGCGGGGGTGAGAGGCTCGGCGGGCCGGGTGCCGTACACCCCCCTGAGCCTGGCCTCGGCGATGCGCCGCACCGCCTCGGCGAGGACCCGGGGCGGCTGGGTGAAGGGCAGGCGCAGCCGCCCCTCCAGCGTGCCGTCCACGCCGAACCACTGTCCGGGGGCCAGCCGGACCCCCTGACAGGCCGCCGCGTCGGCCAGCGAGGTGGCCGAGGGGTCCGGCAGCCGCACCCAGAGCGAGCCGCCGCCCCTGGGCGGAACGAAGCTCCAGTCGGGCATCCGCGCCGCCAGCTCGGCCACCAGGGCGTCCCTGGAGGCGCCGAGGAGGCGGGCGCGCTCGGCCCTGGCCCCCTCGATGTCCTCGAACAGCCTGGCCACCACCAGCTGTTCGAAGAGCGGGCTGGCGATGTCGATGGAGGCGCGGAGCACGGCAAGACGGCGGACCCTGGCGGCGGTGGTGCGGATCCAGCCGATGCGCAGCCCGCCCCACCACAACTTGGACGCCGAGCCGATGGTGATCACCCTCCCGTCGGTGTCGAAGGCCGCCAGCGGCGTGGCCCGGGCCTCCTCGTCGAGCGCCAGCTCACACCAGCTCTCGTCGACCACCAGAACCGTGCCGTGGCGCCGCGCCGCACCGGCCAGGGCCGCTCGCGCCGCGTCGTCCATCAGGTGTCCCGTCGGGTTCTGGAAGTCGGGGATCACGTACGCGAGACGGGCGGCCGACTGGCGCATCGCGGAGGTCAGCAGGTCCAGGTGGCGCCAGCCCTCGTCGGGGATGCCGACACCGACGATCCTGGCCCCGCGCATCCTGGCCAGGTCGATCGCGTGCGGGTAGGTGGGCGACTCCAGCAGCACCGGGTCCCCGCGCGAGAGCAGCATCGTGGTCACCAGGTGGATGGCCTGCTGGGCTCCGGTGGTCACCAGGATCTGCTCCGGCCGGGTGGCCACCCCCCGCGCGCTGTAGCGGGCGGCGATCGCCTGGCGCAGCGGGGCGATCCCGAGTGGGTCGTAGCCCGTCCCGAGCGTGTAGCGGGGATACTGGCCGGTGACGGTGGTGATCGCCTCGGGCAGTGTCGAGATCGCGCTCGGGGCCGCGGTGTGCATCGGCAGCAGCCCGTCGTCCTCGGCGGCGATCCACGGGTTGTCCGCGCCCAGCGAGCCCGCGTCGGGCAGCGCCGTCCAGCTCCCCGCCCCCTGCCTGCTCTCCAGGTACCCCTGCTCGCGAAGGAGGTCGTAGGCCGCGGTCACGGTGGTGCGGCTGACGCCCAGCGCCTCGGCGAGGTGGCGCTCGGCGGGCATCCGTACCCGCACCGGCAGCCGCCCGTCGAGGACCAGCGACCGCACGCTCTGGGCCAGCATCCGGTAGTACGGCCTGGCGCCGGGGCCGATCGCCAGGAGACGGGCGAGCTGAGGGCCACTGAGATATCGATCCACCCCAACCACCATAAGGCCACTTTCCACGATTGGCCCTTTTGTCCGGAAGTGGTGGCCCCGACGATTGGGGCCATCATGAGCGAACTCTCCCTGCCCACTCTCGGTTCCCTTCCCAACCGGCTCACCCGCCTGTACGCGGGCCTGGCTCTCTACGGCGTCGGCGTCGGCCTGCAGATCGAGTCACAGCTGGGCGGCAGCCCCTGGGACGTGTTCCACCAGGGCCTCTCCCTCCACCTGGGCCTGTCGGTCGGCAGCTGGATCATCATCGTGGGCGCCCTGGTCATGCTGCTGTGGATCCCACTGCGGCAGAAGCCGGGGCTGGGCACCCTCAGCAACGTCGTCCTGCTCGGGCTGTTCGCCGACGCGGCCATATGGCTGGCACCGACCCCGGACGCGCTCATCGTGCGCTGGGCGTACCTGCTGTTCGGCGTCGTCGCCACCGCGGCGGCCACCGGCCTCTACATCGGCGCCGGTCTCGGCCCCGGACCGCGCGATGGCCTGATGACCGGCCTGAACCGGCTGGGCCTGTCCATCCGCTCGGCCCGCACCGTCATCGAGGTCACCGTGCTGGCCGCGGGCTGGCTGCTCGGCGGGACCGTGGGAGTGGGAACGCTGGTGTTCGCCCTCGCCATCGGTCCGCTGACCCAGTTCTTCATGCCGCGGACCCGTCCGGGAGCGCGGTTGCGCTCCCGGCCCCCGGAGAGCGCGCCGAAGCGTTAGCTTCAAGGCATGTGGATCGAGGACTACGCTCTCATCGGCGACATGCAGTCAGCGGCCCTGATCGGCAGGGACGGCTCCATCGACTGGCTCTGCCTGCCGCGCTTCGACTCGCCCTCGTGCTTCGCGGCACTGCTCGGCAACCCCGGGAACGGCCACTGGTGGATCGGCCCCGCGGACGCCGGGCGGCCCCACGCCACCCGGCGCCGCTACCGGGGCGAGACCCTCATCCTGGAGAGCGAGTGGGACACCCCCGGCGGCACGGTCCGGGTGACCGACTACATGCCCACCCGGCACACCAACCCCGACCTGGTGAGGATCGTGGAGGGCGTGTCGGGGACGGTGGAGATGGCCACCGAGATCCGCATCCGCTTCGACTACGGCCGGATCGTGCCCTGGGTACGCCGCAGCGACGGCCTCCTGCAGGCCGTCGGCGGCCCCGACTCCGTGTGGCTGCACTCCCCCGTCCCGCTCCAGGGCGGCGACTACGCCCACAAGGCGACGTTCGAGGTCTCCGCGGGAGACAGCATGGCGTTCATCTTCACCTGGCACCCCTCACACGAGCCCCGGCCCGAGGAGATCGACCCGTACGAGCAGCTGGCCGCGACCGAGGAGCTGTGGGCCGAGTGGGTCGACCGGTGCGGCTACCAGGGACCGTGGCGCGAGGCCGTGGTCCGCTCGCTCATCACACTCAAGGCGCTCACCTACGCCCCCACCGGCGGCATCGTCGCCGCCCCCACCACCTCACTGCCCGAGGACCTCGGTGGCGTACGCAACTGGGACTACCGCTACTGCTGGCTGCGCGACGCCACCATGACCCTGGACGCCCTCATCGGCTCCGGCTACCTGGACGAGGCCCGCGCGTGGCGGTCCTGGCTGCTGCGGGCCATCGCGGGCCGCGGTCAGGACCTGCAGATCATGTACGGCGTCGCCGGGGAGCGCCGGCTCACCGAGCTCGAGCTCGACTGGCTGCCCGGCTACGAGGACTCCCGCCCGGTCAGGATCGGCAACGGCGCCGTCGACCAGCTCCAGCTGGACGTCTACGGCGAGGTCCTGAACTCCCTGTACCTGTCTCGCGTCTCGGGCCTGGAGTCCGACCATCGGGCCTGGACCATCCAGTTCGAGCTGATCTCCTACGTCGAGGAGCACTGGGACGAGCCGGACGAGGGATTGTGGGAGGTCCGTGGCCCACGCCGGCACTTCGTGCACTCCAAGGTCATGTGCTGGGTCGCCCTCGACCGGGCCATCAAGCACATGGAGACCTTCGGCAAGCCCGGCCCGCTGGCACGCTGGAGGGAACTGCGCGACCGCGTCCACGCCGAGGTCTGCGACAAGGGCTTCGATCCGGTGCGCGGCACCTTCACCCAGTCCTACGGCTCGCGCGAACTGGACGCGGCCCTGCTGCTGATCCCGATCGTCGGCTTCCTGCCGCCGGAGGACCCGCGCGTGATCGGGACGGTGGAGGCGATCCAGCGCGAACTGATGGCCGACGGCTTCGTGCTGCGCTACCCGGTCTCGGCCGACAACGAGGTGGACGGCCTGCCCGGCGGCGAGGGGGCGTTCCTGGCGTGCAGCTTCTGGCTGGCCGAGGTCCTGGCGATGATCGGCCGCAAGGACGAGGCGGTCGAGCTGTTCGAGCACCTGCTGTCGCTCCGCAACGACGTCGGCCTGCTCGCCGAGGAGTACGACCCCCGCTACGGCCGGATGGTCGGCAACTTCCCACAGGCCTTCAGTCACGTGCCACTGATCCACACCGCCCGCGCGCTCAGCTGAGACGACGGCACCCAGCCGTCCGTTTTATGCCCTTTAATCCCTATAGGGCGGCCAAGCCGACAGATTTCTTAAAAAACATCAAGAAATCTGGGATTCGGCTGCAACAATCCGGTGCGAGCGTGACTCTCATCCGCTGTAACACCACCGGAAAGGAACGAACCAATGAGCGATTTCGACGTGACCACCACGGACCTGGTCGACTACGACGGCGACGGAGGGACCGACGCCCAGCTGATCGACACCGACGGTGACGGCCTCGCCGACGAGGAGCGCTACGACACCGACGGCGACGGCGTCACCGACGTCGTCTACCTCGACCACGACGGCGACGGCTACATCGACGAGACCCGGGTCGACCTGAACGGCGACGGGGTCGCCGACTACACCGAGTACTCGGGTCCCTTCCCGACCGTCTGACGGAAAGAGCCGGCGTGAGCCCGCGTGACCTCACCGGGAGGGGGGCCCGGATCCAGGTCACAAGGGCCGCCGACGAGAAAGGCGATCGATGAGGGACCGACGTGTGTTCCTTCACCTGCTGTTGCTGGCCTGGCCGGCACTGACCGGCTGCGGCGCGGTGGCGGGACTCCGAGGGGAGACCGTCGGCACGCCCTCGGCATCCCTGCGAGGCGACGGTGTCGGCTCCCTGCGCCCTGGGGAGACGGGATCCGTCACGGTGGGAACACCGATCGGGCTCCTCCCGCTGCCCCTGGTGCTCGCGGCGGCGGCGGTCACCCTGGCCGCGGCGGCCGCGGGCCTGTACCTGTGGCACCGCAACCGCCGCCCCGCCCGGGCACCCGTGCCGGGCACCTGGCAGACGGCCTCGTACGGGACACCGTGGCAGGGAACGCAGGGAACGCAGCCACCGGTGACCCAGCCTCCGTTCCCCACGGGCCAGGAGGGCTCGGTGCCGGACCGACCCGCCGCCGACCATGCCGTCCCACCGGCGGATCCACCCACCGGCCCCTCGGACGACCCGCTGTCCGAGGCACTGGCCCAGGTCTCCAGGAGCGGGATCAGCCCGGCGCTCACCCAGCAGGTGGAAAGGCTCTTCGCCGAGGGCCACCCCGGGCGTGAGGCCCTGGTCGGGGCCTGCGTGGGCTACCGGGACCAGCTCGCGGAACGCCACCCCCGACTGGCCGGGACACTGCTGGAGGCGCTGAACCGGGCCGGCGTCCAGGAGATCGTCGCGGACGGGCAGCGCTTCGACCCGCGCCTGCACGAGGCGTTCGGCACCGCGCCGGCCGACAGCCCCGAACTGCACGACGTCGTCGCCGAGACCGTCAGGCGAGGGTACGCCGACGGCGGACAGGTGATCCGCGTACCGCAGGTCGTCGTCTACCGCCACGCCTCACCGGGCTCCGGGGCGGAGCGGTGAGCGGCTCGGCGCCCGGCGGAAGCAGCGCGGCGGGCCGCGAGAACGTACCGGACGTCCAGGGCGGTGACGCGTGAGCACCGGACCTGCGGACCTGCTACGCCACCTGTGCGACACCACCTCGGCCAGGCTTTCCGGCGCGGAGCTGCGCGAACGGGTGGCGCAGGTGCGCGCCGGCCTCGACGCGCCGCTGCGGGTCGCCGTGGCGGGCGCGGTCAGCAGCGGCAAGTCGACGCTGGTGAACGCGTTGCTCGGCCTGCCCGTCGCCCCGGTGGACGCCGGTGAGTGCACCTTCGTCGTCACCCAGTACGAGTACGGCGAGGACGACGGCCGCATCACGATCGAGCTCCTTGACGGCGGCGTGGCCCACTCCCGGCTGTTGCCCGGCCACCGGCTCCCCTCGGAGCTCGGCGTCGACGTGGCCCGGATCCGGCGCCTGCGGGTCTCTCTGGACCTGCCGTCGCTGCGCACCATCACCATCATCGACACCCCCGGCATGAACACGGTGACGGCCGCCAACGAGCGGGCGGCCAGGAGCATGCTGTTCGGCTCCGGCGACGAGGACGACCGCGCGCAAGCGATGATCTACGTGCTGCGCTACGTCCAGAAATTCGACGACACCACCCTCGCGGAGTTTCGCGGGCTGACCGATGCCTGCGGCATGAGCTGCGTCAACACCCTCGCCGTGCTCGGCCAGGTCGACCGGCGCGGCGACGAGGGCGACCCGTGGCCGACCGCCAGGCGGCTGGCCGCCAAGGGGTACGAGGACCTGCGCACCTCCGTCTTCGACGTGGTCCCGGTGATCGGCCTGCTGGCCGAGACCGCGCGTGCCCTCCCGCTGGGCGGCGAGGAGGTGGCGGCCCTGGAGACGCTGGCCGGACTCGACGAGGACGACCTGGAGGACTACCTCCTGGACCTGGACGACTTCCGCTCCGCGCCCGAGATACCCGTGCCGGCCGAGGTGCGCCACCGGCTGGTGGAGCGGCTGCACCGCTACGGCATCACCAGCGCGGTCGAGGCGGTGCGCGCGGCCGGCCCCCTCTCCCCCGAGGCGCTCACCTCCCACCTGCTGGAACGCTCCGGCTACTCCTCGGCGGGGCGGGCCGCGACCGGCTCCGTGGCCGCGGGCATCGCCCACTTCGCCCGCCGCGCCGACCAGCTGAAGGCACTCGACGCGCTGACCCGGCTCCGCGCGCTCGCCAGGACGCCGGCGATGGGGGCCGACCGCGCGACCCTGGACGCGCTGGCGGCCCAGCTCGACGAGAACCGGCCGATCGCGACCTCACTGGGCGGCCTGCGGATCTTCACCGCCGCCGAGGCGCTCGGCCGCGGAACGCTGGTCCTGAACGAGGAGATGACCGCCGAGCTGCTGCGCCTGGCCCGCCACGACGGGCCCGCCGAGCAGCTCGGCCTGCCCGCGACGGCCTCCCCGGAGCAGATCGCCGCCGCCGCCACCGCGGCGTCGATGCGCTGGCGCACGCTCGCCATGATGAGCGAGGGACGCGCCGGCGGGCACCGGGCCAGGGACGTGCTGACCGTCCTGGAGGACCTCGTCTCGGCGGCGCTGGAGGAACAGGCGCCCCCCGGCGGCGACGGTGGCGGCGAGAAGCTCCCGCCGGTCCGCGTGGACCCCGCCGCGATCGAGACGCTGCGGGCCTCCCCCATGGTCCCGGCCGACGACCGGCGGGCGCTGGAACTGCTGCTCTCCGGGGCCGAGCTGGCCACCCAGCTCGGGGCGCCCCCCGGGACCCCGCGCGCCGAGATCGCCGGCTACGCCGCCGCCCTGAGCGCCCGGTTCCGCACCCTCACCCACCGGCCGCTCCCCCTGCGGCAGCGACGGGCGGCCGAGACCCTCTGCGAGGCCTACGAGACCATCTGGGCGCACCACGCGGACGCTTCCTGAGGCGGGACACCGCCGGTAGAGCGGCACCGGCCCATCCCCATCCATCCCCGACAGGAGAAAAGGAACATGACGACCCCCGACCCGACCGGCCCCGTGGCCAGGCTGCTGCGCTACGCCAACGAGGTCCACGCGCTGGCCGGGCAGTGCGGCAGGCAGGACCTCGCGGAGGTGCTGGCCGCGTGCGCGGGCCGCTGGAAGGACGAGTGCACCGACATCGTCGTCGCCGGGGCGCAGAAACGCGGCAAGAGCCGTCTGCTCAACACGCTGGTGGGCCACCCCGACCTGCTCCCGGTCGACGCCGACGTCGCCACCAACTGCTTTCTGTCGCTGCGGCGCGGCCCCCGGCTGGCCGCCGTCGTCCACCGCAGCACCGACTCGGGGCCGCTGCAGACACCGATCACCATCGAGTCGATCCCCGACTACGCCTCGATGCGCGGTGACGCGGGCAAGCGCCGCGACGTGGTGAGTGTGGACATCACCCTCGACAACCCCCTGCTCGACGGGTTGCGGCTGCTCGACACCCCCGGTGTGGACAGCCTGACGGTGGGGCACCGGCAGGTGACCGTGGCCATGCTCCAGCGGGCCGACGCGCTGCTGTTCGCGCTCAGCGCGCAGGACCAGCCGGTGCTCAGGCACGAGCTGGAGTTCCTCGCGGAGGCCGCCGAGCGGGTCCAGGCGATCGTGTTCGTGCTGACCAAGGTGGAGGATTCGACCAACTGGCGAAACCTCCAGGAGGAGAACAAGAGCCGCCTGAGGACGTTCGTCACCGAGGCGATCGCCGCCGACCCCGCCAGGGCCGCGACACTGGCCCCGCTCCTTGCGGCACCGTGGATCCCGGTGAGCGCCAAGCTCGCCGAGGCCGCCGAGGCCAAAAGGCGCGAGGGACGCGAGGAGCGGGCGAACACGCTGCGGGCGCGCAGCGGCATGGACGTGCTGGAGCGGCACCTGCGCGCCTTCGCCGAGGGCAGGGAGTCGGCGCGGGGCGCCACGGTGGTCGCCGCCGCCCTGTCGGTGCTGGGCTCGCTGACGACCAGCGCCAAGGACGACGTCGCCGCGGGTTCCGACGACGACGGCGACGTCACCGCCCGGCTCGCCGAGGTGGACGCCGACCTGGCGGCCCTGGCCGAGCTGTCCGCGCGGCGCAGGGCGGGCATGGTGGCCAACACCTTCATCGGACGCGAGGTGGGGGGCATCGTGGGCGCGCGGGTGGCCGAGATCCGCCAGCCGTACGAGAACACGATCGCCACGCTGAAGAAGCAGGCCCAGATCGACCAGTACATGGCGGAGCTGCCGGTGAGCGTCCAGCGTTCCCTGGAGGCCGCCTGGTCGCAGATCGTCTACGACGTGGAGAGGCTGGCCAGGACCACGCTGGACGCCTTCGCCCGCGATCTCGGCCTCGACCCGGTCGAACTGACCGCCGACAGGCAGGCGATGCCCAACCTGTCGCAGGTCCAGGTCAAAGGCGATCTGGCCGCCGAGGCCCCGGAAAGCGTGGACATCATCCGGGACGTGCTGCCCTCGGCCTCGATCGGGCTGTCCCTGGGCGGCTTCGCCACGGCCCTGCTCGGCCCGGTGGGCTTCATCCTGGTCGCCCCGGCCATCGGCGCGGCCATCTTCATGGGGCGGCGCTCGATGGAGAAGGTGCAGCGCAGCCAGGCGGCGATCAGAGGGGCGCTGCGCGACCAGTTCGCCGTGGTCACCAGGGAGATGACACTCGACCTGGAGCGGATGGTGGCCACCTGGCGGGTGAGCGTCGAGCAGGCCGCCGACGACACCCTGGCCCGGCGGCGCAGGGAGCTGGAGACCAGGCGCGCCGAGCTGAAGTCCGCCTCCGCCCGTTCGGCCGCCGACCGCCTCAAGGCCCGCAAGTCGGGCCAGGAGCGGATCGCCGCGATCGGCACCCTCACCACACGCGGCCACGAACTCCGCAAGGAACTGGCCGGTGCGGTGGCCGCCCTGGGCACCGAGCAGCCGGTCCCGGCGGGAACCTGACCGGACGGCAGCACTCTCATGTCCGTTCTCGCCCCTGGCCGAGGCCAGGGGCGAGAACGGGTCAGAGCGGCAGGTGCACCAGGGTCGCGGGCCGGTCGCGGGCGGCGCCGGTGGCGTCGTCGGGGCGGTGCAGGCAGAGCAGGCCCGTGGCGACCCGGGCGACCGGTTCGAACATCCCCGGCGTGCGATGCACCTCCCGCGCTCCGCCCGGGGTGATGTGCAGCAGCCTGCTGCGGCCCGCGTCCTGCATGGTCATCCACATCGAGTCGCCGTCGGCGACCAGCCTCGGCCGCTCCCAGCGGTGGCGGGAGGTGAGGTGGCCCGCCAGGGTCGCCGACTGCTTGCCCATCAGGAACTCCAGCGTCTGGGAACGCTGGTCGAAGATCCCGACCGACCAGCCCCTGGCGGGACTCACCTGGTCGGTGCCGACCGCGTAGATCTCGTTGCCCGCGGAGAACCAGCGCAGCGCGCCGCCCCGGGGACGCGGCATGACCAGCCTGGTCCTGCCGTCCGCCGTGTCGGCCTCCAGCCCCGCCGAGCCGGAGGTGAACCACCTGCCCCGGTGCAGGACCACCTGGTGCAGCCAGCCGCGCCCCGGCTCGCGCACCGTCGGGCGCACCACGCCGCCGGGGTCGACCAGGCACAGCACCTGCCACGGCCGAAAGTCCTGGTGCCGGTTCTGGAACATCGGCTTGTTGCTGCTGAACTGCCCGAGCACCACGGTGCAGCCCGGCGCGCCCACCGAGGAGGACGGCTCGGTGCCGCTGGGCGCCTCCTGATCGAGCAACCGGCGCAGCCTGTTGTCCTCGTTCAGGAACCACTGGGCGTAGGGGCCCAGCTCGCGCGGCTGGGGAGCCTGGAAGGCGAAACCGCCGCCCAGGTCGAGCTCGATCATGGCCAGCTGGCCGGTCTCCCCCCAGGGCAGGCCCATCGAGGTGTCGACACCGACGACCTGGCGGGAGTGGAAGAAGACCCACGCCGTACGGCCGTGGGCGATCACCGTGGGGTTTCCCCACATCTGCAGCGGGTGGGTGGCGCGGATGGCGAGGTCGCGGGTGAGGGCGCGGACCAGCACCTGCGCGGGCCCGACCTGCTCCACCGCCACGACCCCCTCGCTGGAGGCGGCCCACTCCACGAGCCTGCCGAAGCCGAGCTCCCGGTCGTAGCGGCCCTCGATCCCGTCCAGCCTGCGCAGCAGGTGGCCCTGCTCGAAGGCCTGGTGGACGAAGACCTGGCCCGTCTCGACGCGCGCCTCCAGCACGCCGTCCATCACCTTCTCGATCCCCTGGACGCTGGGCCCGTCGCCGCCCGCCGCGCCCCCGCGGCCCGCGGCCCGGCCCTCGAGCCCCCGGTGCCCTCCGGTGGCACCGCCCTCGGGACCGGTGAGCACCCGATGGCCGCCGGTGGCACCGCCCTCGGGGCCGGTGAAGGCCCGGTGTCCACCGGTCGGAACGACCGCCGGCGCACCGGGCGTGTGGTGGCCCACGGCCGGTGCGGCCGCCACCGGGCCCGCAGGATTCGCCATCGGGCCGGTGAAGGCCCGCTGCCCCGTGCCGGCGACGCCGGGAGCACTGGGCGCACTGGACGCCTGTCCCGTGCCGGAAAGGCCCGCCGCACCGGGCTCGTGGTGCTCGACCTTGAGCTTCCAGGCCAGCTGCGCGGCGCCGTAGGCGACCACGATCTTCGGGTCGTCGTAGGTCCGCACCCGGTCGCCGAAGCGCTCGCGTACCGCCTTCTGCACCAGCGGCATCCGGCTGGGGCCGCCGGTCATGAACACCGCGGCCAGTTCGCCGGCCTCGACCCCCGCGCCGCGGATCGTCTCGTCCAGGATGTCGACCGTCCTGACGATCTCCTCACCGATGAGGTCCTCCAGGTCGGCCCTGGTGATGTGCACGTCCTCGTTGATGCCGACCACGTAGTGCGAGGAGGTGTCGAACTTCGACAGCGTCTCCTTGGCCTCCCTGGCCATCTTGAGCAGGTCCGCGGCGTAGCTGACGTAGCGGCGCTCGGGGTTGGTGGTCACCTGCTGCCACCAGTCGGCGTCGAGCCGCTCGATCTGGGCCCCGAGGAACGCGAAGACCTGTTCGTCGAACCCCTCGCCGCCGATCTCGTCGCTGCCGCCCGGCTCGCCGACGACCGCGAAGTCACCGCCGTCCACGGTGAGCACCGCGGCGTCGAACGTGCCGCCGCCGAGGTCGTAGACGGCCAGCCGCGATCCGCCGTCCGCCCGCCCGGCCGAGGCGAAGTAGCGGGCCGAGGCGACGGGCTCGTCGATGAGCACGATCCGCACGCCGCTGACGACCTTCCTGGCCGCCGCCAGCAGCACCGCCTTACGGTCGGCGCCCCAGGCCACCGGATGGGTCAGCGCGATGCAGTCGGGATCGGCGCCGTCGAAGCGCCGCCGTCCCTCACTGACGAACAGCTCCAGCAGCGCCGCCATGGTGTCGGCGACGTCCACCGGGACACCGCCGAGCAGCATCCGGCCCCGGCCGACGTAGCGCTTGGGGTTACGCTCGACCCGCTCGGGGCTGATCGCGATGCCCCGCTGGGCGATCCTGCCCGCCACGAGCGTCCCCCGCTCGTCCAGCATGACGGCGGAGGGGATACGCCGCTCTCCCTCGACCTCCAGGACGTCGAAGCGCCCTTCGGCCGCTATCACCCCGGCGGAGAAACTCGTCCCCAGATCGACACCGAGGCACCACTGCGCCATGTCCCACTCCTCGTAGATCCAGACCTCATCATGCCCCATCTCGCGACCACGGTCAGGGCGCGGGCGGGGGCGCCGGCCGATCCGGGAAGGGAGCGGCGGCCACCGAGGTGGGCGTGGAGGGGCGGGACACATCCTCTCGCGTTCGCGGTCGCCCTGGCGAACGGCCGGCGGCCGACATCGTCCCCGCACCGCAAACGGTGCCGAGGCGCGCTCACGTCATCTCGGCCTCGGGGGGCGGCGTATCAGCCGTCGCCGGACTCACCGTCGGGACGGCTCTCCGGACGGGCCGCCATGGCCGCCAGGACGCGCGCGAAGTCCGGCGGGGGCGCGACCACCAGCCGGGTCTGTCCGTCCTGGCTGACCAGGTCGGCCCTGATCAGGGAGAGGCGGCCACCGTGCCACCAGTAGACCTGCGGGCTGAGCGCCTCGGCACGCAGATCGAACTCCCGCTGGGCGAACAGCCGGAGCCGCTCGATCGCGCGGACCACGCCGATGCCCTCGACCGGATGGACGATCAGCGTCGCCGGGTCGGGCAGCGCGACGAGGACCCCGTCGGAGGGGACGGGCAGGTAGTCACCCAGCCTGCGCAGGTGGGCGGCCGCGCCGGTGGTGGGTCCGGTCAGCCTGCGCACCGCCACGCCGCCGAGGTCGCCCTCCGTCACCGAGAGCCGTTCGTCCTGGCGGGCGTTCTCCAGGGCCACATCGAGCGCCTGGGCCGCGGTGATCGGCCAGCAGCCGACCTCCTCGGGGCGGACCGGGCGACCGGCGGGGCCGTAGCCGATGGTGAGCACCTCGACCAGATCGGCGGTGAGGTGACGGCCGACCACGCGGGCCGAGTCGAGGTCGTCGTCGAGCTGGATGCGGGTCCGCAGCATCGGGCGCACCTGGTCCAGGTCGCAGGCGTCGAGCGGTTCGTCGGCCGTGGCCAGGGCGTGGGCCAGGTGCTCGGAGACGAGCACCGGCCAGTCCTCGCGGGAGCGCCTCAGCGCTTCGGCGCGCAGCCCCGCCAGTCGCACCACGACCCGGCGCGGGCCGGTGAGCGTCAGCGCGCCGCCACCGGGGTCGAAGGCGCAGGCATAGCCGAGACTGTCCGCGACCAGGGCGAGCAAGGAGTCGAGGTCGACCTCTTCGATCGGGCGCGGCAGCGCCTCGGTTCGCCGGTCACGGTGCCGCCGGAACAGTCTCACGCGTGCGTCCCCTCTGCCGGTTTCCTCCTAGGTTCGCACCTAGAGTGCCTTGTCGACGCCCCCTGTTGAGTAGGTCAGAGAGCACGATTTTGCATCAATAGCACCAAGTGCCCCAAGCAATACCGAAAATTGTGGCGCTCCATGCCCTATCGGCAGCCCCCCGATGACGGGTACCCCGAGCGGCGCGAGCAGCTCCTCCAGCACCGGGTAGGGGGCGCCGCAGTCGACCCAGGAGCCCAGGACGAACCCGGCCGCTCCGTCGAGCGCCCCCGCCTGCAGCAGCTGGGTGAGCATCCTGTCGATCCGGTACGGCGCCTCGTCGACGTCCTCCAGCAGGACGATCCGCCCCCGGGCCGACAGCGCGTACGGCGTGCCGCAGAGCGCGGCCAGCAGACTGAGGTTACCGCCGGTGACCGGCGCCGTGACCTCGCCGGGAGCGATCACCCGGTCACCGGTGATCGGCGGCGGCGTCCCGGCGAGGGCGGCCGTGAAGTTCTCGAAGGTGCGCGGCTCGGGCCCTTCCGGGTCGCTGATCGTGGAACAGGCCGGCATCGGCCCGAACCAGGAGGCGACGCCCAGCTCCACGGCGAACGCGCGGTGCAGCGCGGTGACGTCGCTGGAGCCGACGAGCGCCTTGGGGCCGGCGGCCCGCATCGCGTCCCAGTCCAGCAGGCCGAGGGTCCGGGTGGCACCGTAGCCGCCGCGGGCGCAGAACACCGCGCTCACCGCGGGGTCGCACCAGGCGTCCTGCAGGTCACGGGCGCGATCGGCGTCGGAGCCCGCCAGGTAACGGTCCCGGTCGAGGACGTGGGCCCCGATGACGACCTTCAGGCCGAGCCCCTCCAGGACCCGGACGCCGCGCGCCAGCCTCCCGAGATCGGGAGGCCCTGACGGGGCGACCACCGCCACGGTGTCACCCGGGCGCGGCGAGGGCGGAACCGGGATGGCGGCAGCAGGTTCGTTCACTCCCCAAACGGTGCCACACTGGGCTTTCATATGCGACCTCCGCCTCACATCCTGGTGGTCAACGGCATCAAGGTCCGCCACCCGGTGTTCGTGCTCGCCGCCCCGCACTCTGGCGCGGACCTGCTGGCCCGTGCCCTGAAACGCTCCCCCGGGTTCCACGTCACCATGGGACGGGCGGCGGTGGCGCACGTGGTCTACGCCTTCGCCCGGCGCCCCTCGATCGCGGGGCGGGGCATGGGCGCGACCCGCGTGCTTCGCGACGCCCTGGCCGAGTCCTGGCAGATCGTCCCCGGCGCCTGCGAGGAGTGCCCGGCCCCGTGCCGGGAAGCGGGCGGCGTTACCGGAGCGGGCCCCTGCGCGACCCCGGGTTCGGTGGCCCGCTTCGGCGATGCCAGCCCCGACCTGCTCTACAGCGCCTCGGTGCTGTTGCAGGCCTTTCCGGACGCCCGTTTCGTCCAGTTGATCAGGGACGGCCGGGATGTGGCCGCCGACATGCTGGCCGACCCCGCCTCCCTGACCTGGTTCAAACCGGCCATGCTGAGCGACGAGACGGAGTTTCCCAACCCCTTCCTGGGCGTCAGCTCCGGCGAGCACCGCGAACGCTGGAAGGCGATGCCCACGGCGGGAAAGTGCGCGCTGCGCTGGCGCAGCGCGGTCCGGCTCGCCGCCTCGCTCCGCCAGGAGTTGCCCCGCGAGCAGTTGCTGACCCTGCGCTACGAGGACCTGGTCTCCGCCCCGGCCGAGGCCACCGGCGAGCTCTCCCGCTTCCTGGAGACGCGGGTCCCCAAGATCGCCCTGCTGAGCCGGAACATGCCGAAGGTCGGCGTCTGGCGCACCCGCCTGCGCGGCCAGGACGCCGAACTGGTGGCCAAGGTGGCCCGCGAGGAGCTCACCCGCCTGGGCTACCTCCCCTCATCCTGACGCCGGCCCGCGTTCTCCTCCGTCAACCGGTCACCAGTTGGCGACCTCGAACATCGCACCCGGACGGATGTCCCCGGGCGGGGCCGGCCGCCGGGCGGGGGAGCCCGGCAGCGCCTCCAGGATCGTCTCCCAGGTGCCGTCCTGGCACCAGCGGCGGTGCCGGTTGTAGACCGTCTTCCACTTGCCGTAGGCCTCGGGCAGCTTCCGCCAGGGGCAGCCGGTCCTGGTCCGGAAGAACACTCCGTCGATGATCGTGCGGTGATCGGCCCACCGGTTCCCCTGCCTGGCGTGAGCGGGCAGTAACGGCGCCAGCCGTGTCCACTCGTCGTCGGTCAGGTCATCACGTCTAAGCCGGTCTTCCACGCCCCCATGATCTACACCATTCACGCTGGAAGAGCCACTCGAAGGCGCGCCGCCGGCGCCGCGGACGAAGTCAGGACGCCTGACTGAACTGAGTCCGGTAGAGCTCGGCGTAGACCGCCCCCCTGCTCAGCAGTTCCTCGTGCCGGCCCCGCTCGACGATCTGGCCGTCCTGGACCACCAGGATCTGGTCGGCCTCGCGGATCGTGGACAGCCGGTGGGCGATGACCAGCGAGGTGCGCCCGGCCAGCGCGATCTTCAGCGCCTGCTGGACGGCGGCCTCGGACTCGGAGTCCAGATGCGCGGTGGCCTCGTCGAGGACGACCACCCGGGGCGCCTTGAGCAGCAACCTCGCCAGGGCCAGCCGCTGCTTCTCACCGCCGGACAGCCGGTGGCCCCGGTCGCCCACCACGGTCTCCAGCCCCTCGGGCAGGTCCAGCACCAACTCGGCGATCTGGGCGGCCCGCAGCGCCTCCCAGATCTCCTCCTCGCTCGCCCCGGGCCTGGCGTAGCGGAGGTTGGCCCCGATGGTGTCGTGGAACAGGTGGGCGTCCTGCATGACGACCCCCACGGTGTCGCGCAGCGAGGCCAGGGTGGCCTCGCGCACGTCCAGGCCGTTGATCCGCACCGCGCCCTCGCTGACGTCGTAGAGGCGCGAGACCAGGCCCGTGATGGTGGTCTTTCCCGCTCCCGAGGGGCCGACCAGGGCGACCATCTGGCCGGGGCGGGCGGTGAAGGTGACGCCGCGCAGCACCTCGTGGCCCGGCCCGCTGTCGGGGCGGGCCACCGCCTCCAGCGAGGCCAGCGACACCTCCGAGGCCGTGGGGTACCTGAACCGGACGTCGTCGAACTCCACCGAGACCGGCCCCTCGGGAAGGGGCTCGGCGTCGGGGCGCTCGGCGACCATGGGCCGCAGGTCGAGCACCTCGAAGACCCGGTCGAAGCTGACCAGCGCGGTCATCACGTCCACGTGCACGTTCGACAGGCTCGTCAGCGGGCCGTACAGGCGCATCAGGAGGGCGGCGAGGGCCACCAGGGTGCCGAGTTCGAAGACGCCGGAGACGGCCAGCAGGCCGCCCAGGCCGTACACCAGGGCGGTGGCCAGCGCCGCCACCAGGCCGAGCGCGACCCGAAAGACCGTCCCGTACATGCCCACGGTGACGCCGACGTCGCGCACCCGCCCCGCCTTGCCGCCGAAGGAGGCGGCCTCGTCGGCCGGGCGGCCGTACAGCTTGGCGACCATCGCACCGGCGACGTTGAACCGCTCGGTCATCATGGAACTCATCTCGGCGTCGAGCTGCATCTGCTCACGGGTGAGCCCGGACATCTTCCTGCCGACCCACTTGGCGGGGAAGACGAAGATCGGCAGCAGCACGAGGGCGACGAGGGTGATCTGCCACGAGAGCACCAGCATGGCGCCGAGAACCAGCACCAGCATGACCACGTTGGCCACGACCGACGACAGCGTGCTGGTCAGGGCGCGCTGGGCGCCGATGACGTCGGTGTTGAGCCGGGAGACCAGGGCACCGGTCTGGGTGCGGGTGAAGAAGGCCACCGGCATCCGCTGGACGTGGTCGAAGACCTCGGTGCGCAGGTTGTAGATGAGACCCTCGCCGATCCGCGCGGAGAACCAGCGCTGGGCCAGGGTGAGCACCGCGTCCGCGACCGCCAGGCCCGCGATGACCAGCGCGAGGGCGATCACCACCCCCTGACGCCTGGCGGCGATGCCGTCGTCGATGATCGCCTTCATCAGCAGCGGGTTGGCGATCACGATGACCGAGCCGACCACGACCAGCGCGAGGAAGGCGGCGATATGCCGCGAGAAGGGCCTGGCGTAGCGGGCGATGCGCCGGACCGTGCCCGGCGTCAGACGCTCCTTGGTCACCGAGCTGTCCCGCCGTAGCGAACGCATCATCTGGGGACCGAAGCCCCCACCCATCATCGCCATCTGGCCTCCTCTCCCGATGCGAGCACCGGGAGAGGCGCGCCCATTCCCTCGTCAGCTTGAGGCGAACATCGCCGGCCCGCCCGAGACAAGGGCGGCTTCCCGCCTCCCTCCGCCGACACAGGCGGCGGCCAGGCCCGGCCGTTTCGCAGCCGGGAGCCGCGACGGGGAGGCGACTCACCCGCCCGGCGGTCTCCTCGCCGAACACGACGGGCCGTCTGGAAGCTCGATGACCTACCCGAAAAGCGCCTTGATGCGCGCCTCCTGTTCGCGCGCCTCGGCCGCAGCCTGCTCCTCCAGCGTGCGCCCCGAAGCCCCCTGGAGCAGCCGCTTGGTCGCCGTCGCGGCGTCACGGTTGGTCGCCAGCAGCGCGGCGGTCAGGTCGCGCACGGCCTCCGTCAGCTCCCCCGGTGCGACGACCAGTTCGGCCAGGCCGATCCTGGCCGCCTCCTGCGCCCCCACGACGCGGGCGGTCAGACAGATCTCGATGGCCCGGGACAGGCCCACCAGCTCGACCAGCGGCTTGGTGCCGGTCAGGTCGGGAACCAGCCCGAGGGCCGGCTCCTTCATGCACAGTTTGGCGTCGTCCGCCAGGACCCGCAGGTCACAGGCGAGCGCCAGCTGGAACCCCGCACCGACCGCGTGGCCCTGCACGGCCGCCACGGAGACGATGTCGGGACGTCTCAGCCAGAGAAAACCCCGCTGGGCCGCCGCCACCCGATCGACGAAAGTCGTCTCGTCGAGTGTCGCCAGGGACGTGAACGCCCCCTGCCCTGGCACCCCCTCCGGGGTGAACATCCTCAGATCGATCCCCGCCGAGAAGGACGGCCCCTCACCTCTGATCACGACGACCCTCACCTGCTGCGGCAGGTTGTCACCGATATGAGCCAGAGCCGACCAGGTAGCGAACGTCTGAGCGTTCCGCTTCTCCGGACGGTCCAGCGTGATCGTCGCGATCTCGCCGTCCACCTCGTAGCGCAGACCGACCTCCTTCAGAGAGATCTCCTCCGCACTCCCCCCGAACGCCACTTCCACCATCGCCCGTTCTCCCACCTTCCGTCTCCGCCTCGCCCGAGCCTATCGACTCTCCAGAATGAGGTTCTATAGGCCCGGGCGGGAACGGCTTCGGCGTGTGGGGGACGAGCGGCTGCGGTCGCGCGTTCCGAGGCGGAGTCAGCGCTTGGACTTGCCCCGGGTGGCGCCACCGCGCCCGCGTAGAGTCACACCGGACTCGCTCAGGATGCGGTGGATGAACCCGTACGACCTGCCGGTCGAAGCGGCCAGAGCGCGGATGCTTTCACCCGCGCTGTAGCGCTTCTTGAGATCGGAGGCCAGTTTTTCACGGTCGGCCCCGGTAACCCGGGTGCCCTTCTTGAGAGTCTCGGCCACGAGTACCTCCTGTAGTGCCAGACTTCCGCAGCGTTACACACGCCATGATCAGTCATTTCAGCGAGATCGGCTACCTACTCCACGGGAAAAGATCCGTACCCGCTCAAATTAAGATCAGGCAAGTGCCACAAGATCGGAAAATTCGTCGCTCCATGCGTCTTCAACTCCGTCAGGTAGCAAGATCACCCTATCGGGTCGTAGAGCCTCTACAGCACCCTCATCATGCGTGACGAGCACAATCGCCCCAGAATAGGACTTCAGTGCCGAAAGAACCTGTTCCCGGCTGGCCGGATCGAGGTTGTTCGTGGGCTCGTCGAGGAGGAGGACATTGGCCGCCGACAGCACCAGCGTGGCCAGCGCCAGCCGCGTCTTCTCCCCGCCGGACAGCACCCCCGCGGGCTTGTCCACGTCGTCGCCGGTGAACAGGAACGAGCCCAGAACCTTGCGCAACTCCACGTCGGGGAGTTCTCCCCCGGCAGAGCGCATGTTCTCCAGCACGCTGCGGCCGGGGTCGATCGTCTCGTGCTCCTGCGCGTAGTAACCCAGCTTGAGCCCGTGGCCGGCCTTGACCGCCCCGGTGTCGGGCTCCTCGACGCCCCCCAGAATGCGCAACAGGGTGGTCTTCCCCGCGCCGTTCAGCCCCAGGATCACGACCCTGCTCCCCCTGTCCACGGCGGCGTCGACGTCCGTGAAGACCTCCAGGGAGCCGTACGACTTCGACAGCCCCTCCGCCATGATCGGGGTACGCCCGCACGGAGCCGGCTGGGGGAAGCGCAGCTTGGCGACCTTGTCGCCGCGCCGCTCCACCTCCAGGCCGGAGAGCAGGCGCTCGGCACGGCGCTGCATGTCCTGCGCGGCCTTGGCCTTGGTCGCCTTGGCACGCATCTTGTCGGCCTGCGACATCAGGGCGGAGGCCTGCTTCTCGGCGTTGGCGCGCTCGCGCCTCCTGCGCTTCTCGTCGGTCTCCCGCTGGGCCAGATAGGCCTTCCAGCCGACGTTGTAGGTGTCGATCACCGCGCGGTTGGCGTCGAGGTGCAGGACGCGGTTTACCGTCGCTTCAAGAAGCCCCACGTCGTGGCTAATAATGATCAAGCCGCCCTGGTGAGATCGTAAAAAATCACGAAGCCACCCGATTGAGTCAGCATCTAGGTGGTTTGTCGGCTCGTCAAGAAGGAGAGTCTCTGCCCCGCTGAAGAGGATTCGAGCCAGTTCCACCCGCCTGCGCTGCCCCCCGGAGAGCGTCTCCAACGGCTGGCCGAGCACCCGGTCCGGCAACCCCAGACTGGAGGCGATGGAGGCGGCCTCCGACTCGGCGGCGTACCCGCCCAGCACGTGCAGCCGGTCCTCCAGGCGCCCGTAGGCGCGCACGGCACGGTCTCTGGTGCGATCGTCCGCCGAGGACATGCCCAACTCGGCCTCGCGCAGCTCACGCAGCACCTCGTCCAGCCCGCGGGCCGACAGGATGCGGTCGCGGGCGAGCACGTGCAGATCACCGGTACGCGGGTCCTGCGGCAGGTAACCGACCTCCCCGCTGATGGAGACCGTGCCCGAGGCCGCCGCCCCCTCTCCCGCGAGCACCCGGGTCAGCGTGGTCTTCCCGGCCCCGTTGCGGCCGACAAGCCCGATCTTGTCGCCGGGGTTCACCCGGAACGACGCGCCCTCGATGAGCAGGCGGGCCCCGGCCCGCAGTTCGATGTCAGAAGCTACGATCATGGTTGGAGAACACTCCCAGCAGGAAATACACAGGCTCACTTCACTGTGGCCGAACCCGCCGCGCCCTGTGTCTCCCGGCTCTCGGCTCGGCCGTCTCGCCTTCATCGGGACGACGGTCAATCGGGAGTGCGCATACCGATCAGTGTACGGCGCGGCGACGACCCGGCTCTCCTGGATTACGTGGGATCGCTCACCCTGATACGGACCGCGCGGAACTGGGCGGGGGTGTCCCGCAGGACCACCAGCCTCGGATCGGGAACCGTCAGGAAGGGCTCGGCCTCCAGCGCGAAGACCGGGGCGAGCCTGCGGTCCGAGCGCAGCGCGTCGACCGCGCGCCGGTCCCCGCCGAGCACGACCGCCTCCAACTCCTCCACCCGCGGCCCCAGGACGCGCAGCGCCACCTCGGCCGCCGCCTCGTGCGCCTGGTCCACCTGCTTCTCCCTGCGCCGGGCGAAGCGCCGCTGTGACCAGCCGCCCGCCGCACTACGCCCGTGCACCGGCCGCGAGCCGACCTTGGAGGAGAGCAGCTCCGCTCCCTGGAAGATCCCCGCCGCGTGTCCCCCCAGCCGCACCAGCAGCACCCCGACCCTGCGCTCGGTGCGCACGTGGGTGACCAGACGCGCCAGCGGGCCGCCCCCGGCCTGGACGAGCGGCGGAAACGGCACCCGGCACTCGGCGACCGCGCCGTCCGCACCCTCAAGGCGTACCTCGGAGGCCGAGGCCGTCACCCGCGGCGGCCCGTGCCTGTCGACGAAACCGTCGATCCAGCGGTTCAGGCGGTCGGGCGCCACCGAGACCCAGCGGCCTCCCCCCTTGGCCGGTCGCGACGTCATGAAACGCGACACTACCGGCTGACCTCACGGAACACACGATCACGCTGGACAAGTCCAACGTATGGCGAAATATCAGTGAACATCGCTGCACGTTGCTTCTGCAGCGCCAAAGGAACCCCCATCCTTTGAACGTGACGACCAGAGCGCACGTCAATCCGCAGGACTCCACAGCGGCCCCCACGAGCCTCACGCCTGTCGTCGACCTCGAGACCGGAGGCGTCATCGCACTCCAGGCGGGAGGCGCGGGCCGGGGGAACATCTCCACCACGATCCAGACCGTGCACGACGCCGCCGCCGGCGAGACCCTGCTCCCGCTGGTGCTGACCCTGCCGACGGCCGCGGTGATCGGCGGCACGGCCGCGCTCGCGCCGCTGCACGAGGCCCTCCGCGCGTCCGGGCGGCGGCCCCGCGAGGTGATCCTCACCGTACGAGGTGACTTCGCCCAGTTCGAGCGCCGCTCCCTGATCGTCGGCCTGGACGGCCTGCGCGCCATCGGCTACCTCCTCGCGGTGGGCGACCTGGGCACCGGGCACATCCCGCTGGACCTTCTCGCCGACGCGGCGCCCTACCTGGCGGTGATCTCCCCGGACCTGATCGCCCAGGTGCCCCGCGACCCGCGCCGCACCGCCATCGGCGAGGGGCTGGCCCGGCTCGCCAGGGAGGCGGGCGCGCACGTGCTGGCCCCCGGCGTGCGCGACGAGGCGCAGCTCTCCGCGCTCCGCGGCTGGGGGGTCCGGCTCGCACAGGGCCCGCTGCTGGCCCCCGGCCCGTCCGGCCGGGTGCACGTACCACTCCCGCTCGTCGAACAGGAGCCGTCCCGCTTCACCCTCGGCCCGCGCGTCCAGGAGTTCCTGCTGCCCGCGGTGACCCTCCCCTACGAGGCCACCGCCGAAGCCGCGATCGACGCCTTCGGCGGTGAGCCGTCCATCACCAGCGTGGTCCTCGTCGACGAGTACCAGCGCCCCAGGGGCAGCCTCGACCGCAGCCGGTTCCTGCTGTCGATCTCAGGCCGGTTCGGCCACGCCCTGCACGGCAGGAAACCCGCCGGGCGGCTGGCCGACCCCGCCCGCGCGGTTCCCAGGACGACCACCGCCATCGCGGCCATGCAGGTCGCGGGCCGCGACGCCGAGCGCGTCTACGACGACCTGGTGGTCACCGACGAGGTCGGCCGCTGCATGGGCATCGTGCGGGTCTCCGACCTGATCCGCCAGGTCGCGTCCATGCGGCACTGAGGCACGGGCGCCCGGAGCCGGAGGGTCTCCGCACCGGCGCCAGCGCCTTTACGATGTAGATTCATAACAGCGGCCGCCGGCTCCGCGACGGCGGACCGCGAGATCATCGCCGCCCCGGAAGGGGCAGATCGGGTGGCGGCCCCCATCACTCCCCTTTGGTGACGTATGGTACGAGTTAGGTTCACCTAACTTCGACTTCCCCGGAGTGACATATGGCAGACGAGAGAACCGCGCGCAAGGTGACGAGCGGCCGGGTCCAGCGGGTCGAGCGGCTCACCCCCCACATGATCCGGGTGGTGCTCGGCGGCCCTGGGCTCGCCGGTTTCCGCGCGGACGAGTACACGGACCACTACCTGAAGCTGCTGTTCGCCCCGGCGGGAGTGAGCTACCCGCAGCCGTTCGACATGGAGGCGATCCGCCGCGACCTGCCCCGCGAGCAGTGGCCCACCACCCGCACCTACACCGTCCGCCGCTGGGACGCCGACGCGGGCGAGCTGACGATCGACTTCGTCCACCACGGTGACAGCGGCCTCGCCGGACCGTGGGCCGACCGGGTCCAGCCGGGTGAGGAGATCTGTTTCTTCGGCCCCGGCGGGGCCTACGCCCCCGACCCGGAGGCCGACTGGCACCTGTTCGCGGGGGACGAGAGCGCGCTGCCGGCCATCGCCGCCTCCCTGGAACGCCTCCCCGCCGGGGCGCGGGCCTGGGCCTTCATCGAGGTCGAGGACGCCCGGGAGGAGCAGCTCCTCGACTCACCGGGCGACGTGAAGATCGTCTGGCTGCACCGCAAGGGGGGCCCGGTCGGTGAGCGGCTCGTCCGGGCGGTCCGCGAGCTGGACTTCCCCGACGGCACCGTGCACGCCTTCGTGCACGGCGAGGCGGGCTTCGTCCGCGAGCTCAGGCGCCACCTGCGCACCGAGCGCGGCGTCCCGCTGGCTCGGCTGTCCATCTCGGGCTACTGGCGCCTGGGCCGCGACGACGAGGCCTGGCGCTCCACCAAGCGCGAGTGGAACGAGCAGATCGAGGCCGAGGAGGCCGCGGCGCTCTCCTCGTGAACCCGGCTCAGAGCCAGCCCTGGGTGCGGGCGCGCTCGACGGCCTCGATGCGGTTGCGGGCGTGCGTCTTGCGGATGGCCGAGGAGAGGTAGTTGCGGACCGTACCCTCCGACAGGTGCAGGTGCGCGGCGATGTCGGCGATGCTGGCACCGCCCGAGGCGGCGACCAGGACGTCACGCTCGCGGGTGGACAGCGGGTTGGGGCCGGCACTGAGCGCGGCGGCGGCCAGGCCGGGGTCGATGACGCGCTCGCCGCCGCGGACCCGCCGGACGGCGGCGGCCAGTTCCCGGGCCGGGCTGTCCTTGACCAGGAAGGCCATCGCGCCCGCCTCCATCGCCCTGCGCAGATAGCCGGGGCGGCCGAAGGTGGTCAGGATCATGATCCGGCAGCCGGGCAGCGCCTCGCGGATCCGCGAGGCGGCGGTGATGCCGTCGTCGCCGGGCATCTCGACGTCGAGCAGCGCGACGTCCGGCCGGGTCCGCAGGGCCACCGCGAGCGCCTCCCCGGCGTCGGCGGCCTCTCCCACCACCTCGATGTCGGGCTCCAGGCCGAGGAGCGAGGCCAGGGCGCCCCGCACCATCGCCTGGTCCTCCACCAGCAGCACCCGGATCATCGCACCCCTCTCGTCGGCGGGCGGGAGGTCCCGGCATGCGGCACCGTGACTCTGAGGGCGAAGCCGGTCGGCTGCGGCCCGGCGGACATCGTGCCGCCGGCCGCCCGCACCCGCTCGGTGAGCCCGGTCAGCCCACTGCCCGGCCCGTACGAGGCCGCGCCGCGTCCGTCGTCCACGATCCTCAGGGCCGCGGCCTCCTCGTCCATGGTCACCTCGATCTCGCACCGGGTCGCCCGCGCGTGCCGGACGACGTTGGTTACGCCCTCCCGCACCGCCCAGCCCAGCAGTTCGTCCAGCGCGTCCGGCAGCGGGGTGCCCGCGAGCCGGATCGTCAGCCTCGTCCCGGCGGCCTCCAGGGCGGCGCGGGCACCGTCCAGCTCGCCGGAGAGGCCACGCTGGCGGTAGCCGGTGACGGCGTCGCGCACCTCGACCAGCGCCTGCCTGGCCACCGACTCGATGTCGCGGATCTCGGCCACGGTCCGTTCCGAGCCGCTCTCCGCCAACCGCCCGGCCAGCTCGCTCTTCAGCACGATCAGTGACAGGCTGTGGCCGAGCAGGTCGTGCAGGTCCCTGGCGATGCGCAGCCGCTCCTCGCTCGCGGCCAGCCGCGCCACCTCCTCCTGCGCCTGGCGGAGCCTCGCCACCAGCATCCGGGTGTTGCGCACCCCCATGAACAGGACACCGAGCGTGATGACCTGGAAGACGAGCACCAGGGTGGTGCCGGGGTCGTGCTCCTTCAGCAGGCCGATCAGCGCGACGGCGAGGCCCATCGCGAGAACACCTGCCACCGAGAGCCGGGGACGCAGCGCCATGCCGTAGACCACGGCCAGGTAGATCGGCAGGGTCAGCCAGCCTCCGCCGAAGGCCACCGCCAGACCGATCCCCAGGAGCGTGGTCACCCCCAGCAGCCAGTACGTCAGGCGGGTCGGGTCACCGAAGTTCCTCGGGCTCAGCACCGTGGCGATGTAGCAGGCGACGAAGGCGGCCAGGCCGGCGCCTCCCCAGACGGCCCTGACCCCGGACACCTCGCCGGTGATGATCTCCAGGACCGGGAAGCACAGGTAGACCAGGCCGATGGAGATCCCCGACAGCCGCCGGAGGCGGGACGGGCGCTCGCCCGTCCCGCCGAAGGTGAGCGCGGAGACGCGCATCATGCGCGCGCGAGTGCCCTGCGGTAGGCGAACACCGCGGCGGTGCCGAGTACCGCGGCCCAGGCCACGACGGTCAGCACGGCGGACGGCGGCGCCGCGCCGCCGGCGACGAGGTGCTGGCCGATGTCGGCGTAGGAGAAGGAGGGCATCGCGTGCACGACGCTCTGCATGGCCTCGGGCATGATCTCCACAGGGAACCACAGCCCGCCCAGGATCGCCAGCCCGAACGTGCTGATCATCGCGGCCGACTGGGCGGCGTCCGCGGGCAGCAGCGAACCGAGCAGCAGGCCGAGCGCGGCGAACGGCACGGCGCCGATCCACAGGGCCGGAATCAGCACGAGCCACTCCCCCACCGGCAGCCGGACGCCCTGGGTGAGGACCGCGGCCAGGCAGACCAGCACCATGGACGGCAGCACCAGCAGCAGCGAGGCGATCAGCTTGGTGACGATGATCGCCCAGCCGGGCAGCGGGGTGACCTGAAGCTGGCGGAGCCAGCCGGACTGCCGCTCCTGCGCCCACGGCACGGCGGTGCTCATCAGACAGGCCGCGATCGCCCCGTACGCGGCCATGGAGACCATGAGGACGACGGCGGCCCGTACCCCGCCGGAATCCGTCTGGGCGCCCCAGATGCCGGAGAAGATCAGGTAGAACACCACGGGAAAGCCCACCACGAAGATGATGTAGCGCCTGTTGCGCAGCATCCTCAGGATCTCGATCTTGACGTAGTTCGGCATCAGGGCTCCCGGGTGAGGGCGAGAAAGGCGTCTTCGAGGTCGGCGCCGATGATCCTGAGGTCGCGGATCTCCAGCGAGGTGCCCCGGTACAGGGCCGCCACGGTGGCGTCGGGGTCGGCGGTGCGCAGCGTGGCGACGTCCTGGGAGATCTCCGCGGCGGAGACGCCCGGCAGGCCGTCCAGCCCCGCGACCGGCTGCCCGCCCAGGGTGAAGCGGACGACGTGGTCGCCGATCCCCGCCTTGATCTGGGCGGCGGTGCCGTCGGCCACGACCCGGCCCCGGGTGATCACGATGACCCTGTCGGAGTTCTCGTCGGCCTCCTCCAGGTAGTGGGTGGCGAACAGGACCGTCCGGCCCTCGGCGGCGTACTCGCGAATGCTCTTCCAGAACCGCAGCCGCGACTCCACGTCCATGGCCGCGGTGGGCTCGTCCAGCACCAGCAGTTTGGGCGCGCCCGCGATGGCTAGGGCGAACCTGACCCGCTGCGCCTGACCGCCGGACAGCTTGTCGGCACGCCGCCGCGCCAGTTCCGTGAGGTCGGCCACTCGCAGGATCTCGTCGAGACCGAGCGGCTCCGGGTAGAGCCGCCGGACGAAGTCGACCAGTTCCCTGACCGTGAGTTCACCGATGAGCTCACCGCTCTGCAGCATGGCCCCGACCTCACCCCGGGCGACGGCCGCCTCGGGGGAGCCTCCCAGGATCTCGACACGGCCCCCACCCGGGCGGATCAGGCCGAGCATCATGTTGATCGAGGTCGACTTGCCGGCCCCGTTGGGGCCGAGCAGGGCGACGGTCCGGCCCGCCTCGACGGCGAGGTTCAGGCCGTCGACGGCGAGCACGTTGCCGTAGCTCTTGCTCACGTCTGTGAGGGCGATGGCGTCCATGCCCCAACGCTAGGAGTGCCCGGCGGGAATCCTTAGTGCCGCTCCTCCGGGTTTGGAGATGACATTTGTCAGATACGCGGACACCGCCTGGCGCGGGAGGTCACGGACGGCGGGTCAGATCCGGCACGCGAAGATGGCGGTCACCAGGATGGCCTTGGCACCGATCTCCCAGAGCTGGTCCATGACCTGCTGGTGCCCCCTGCGCGGGACCATGGCCCGGACCGCGACCCAGCCCTCCCGGTGCAGCGGAGAGACCGTGGGGCCCTCCATTCCGGGGGTGAGGGCGATGGCCTCCTCGATCCGCTCGGCGCGGATGTCGTAGTCCATCATCACGTAGTCACGTGCCATCAGCACGCCTTGCAGACGGCGGACGAGCTGCTGCAGGCCCGGGGCCTCCACGGCGCCGATCCGCTTGATCAGCACGCCCTCGGAGCGGGCGATCGGCTCGCCGAACACCTCCAGGCCGATGTTGCGCAGCGTGGTGCCGGTCTCCACCACGTCGGCCACCGCGTCGGCCACGCCCAGCCGGATGGCGGTCTCGACGGCGCCGTCCAGCTTGATCACCCGGGCGTCGACGCCCTGTTCGGCCAGGTAGGACTCCAGCAGGCCCGCGTAGGAGGTGGCGATGCGCCTGCCCTTGAGGTCGGCGACGGAGGTGAAGTCTCCCGGGTTCGCGGCGAAGCGGAAGGTGGAGCGGCCGAAGCCGAGCGGGATGATCTCCTCGACCTGCGCCCCGGAGTCGTGGAGCATGTCGCGGCCGGTGATCCCCGCGTCCAGGGTGCCCTCGCCGACGTAGACGGCGATGTCCTTGGGCCGCAGGAAGAACAGCTCGCAGGAGTTCTCCGGGTCGACGACCACGAGCTCCTTGCTGTCCTTGCGGGCGCGGTATCCGGCTTCCTTGAGGATCGTCTGGGCGGCCTCGGTGAGGGCGCCCTTGTTGGGTACGGCGATACGGAGCATGGCTGGGTTCCTTACCTGTGGACGGGATCTGCCTACGAACCGGGAGCCGGGCTCACCGGCTCACAGATGCTTGTAGACCTCGTCCAGTCCGATCCCCCTGGCGATCATGAGGACCTGCACGTGGTAGAGGAGCTGGGAGATCTCCTCGGCCGCCCGCTCCTTCGACTCGTGCTCGGCCGCCATCCAGCTCTCGGCGGCCTCCTCCACGACCTTCTTGCCGATGGCATGGACTCCGGCGTCCAGCGCGGCCACGGTGCCCGAGCCCGCGGGCCGGGTGCGCGCCTTGTCGGACAGCTCGGCGTACAGCTCTTCGAAGGTCTTCATGATCTCTCTCGGCGTCGTCGGATGTGCGCGTCAAGCCTAACGGGCTCACCGACCGCGGCGTGTGCGGGTCCGTCCTCGCCGGACGCGAGCCGCCGGGTGATCTCCGGAGGTCACCGCTCCGTTTGACCGTCTCGTGACCGGGCCGCCCGTCCGGGCGGCCCGGGGACGTTCAATCGTTGACGCAGCGCAGCACCGGGCGGGTGACCAGGGCGGCCGGATCGGGCGAGCCCGTCACGTGCAGGGTGACGCTCTCACCGGGAAGCAGGGTCAGCAGCATGTCGTCCACCGAGGAGGCCGGATCGAGGCGGTCGGGGAACAGGGCCAGCTCGCGCAGCAGGGTCCTGGCGGTGACGGTGACGTCCAGGCCACCGGCCACGGGGACGACCTCGGTGTCGTAGGCGGCCACCGGGAAGGCCACTCGCGGGTCCTCGGCGAAGAAGCGCAGCACCCGGTGCTCGCCCAGCCTCACCGAGAGCAGCTCGGCGGACGGGTCCCCGGGGACGGCCACCGAGTCCGGGAGCCCGACCCTGGCCACCGAGCGCGCCGCCACCTCGACCACGATCGTCTCCTTGGCCAGCGGCTCTCCTGCCAGGCCGAGCCGTAGCAGCTCCAGCTCGCCCGCCCAGGGCCGCGGGCCGTCGTTGACCACGGCCACGGCGCCGTCGCAGACGGTGAGCAGGCGGTCGGCGTAGGCGCGGCGCAGCGCGTACCACAGCGGCTTGCGCCGCCCGGCGCCGTCGACGGCCGACCAGGAGGTGACCGGCCAGCAGTCGTTGAGCTGCCAGACGATCGTGCCCGCGCAGTAAGGTGCCAGCGCCCGGAAACGCTCGATACCGAAGGCCATCGCCCTGGCCTGGTTGAGCTGGGTCCAGTAGTGCCAGTCGTCGAAGCCCTCCGGCCGGGGCAGGTGCTCGCCCAGGCCGCGCAGCAGCTTGGCGTTGCCCTCGTGCGCTTTCTGGTGGTGCAGCACGCCGGGTGAGGTGGGGGTGAGCGGGTCGTCGGAGACCGAGCCGCGCAGTGTGGCGTGGGCGGGCGGCCCCTGGAAGCCGAACTCGGCGACGAAGCGGGGGCGGTAGTCGCCGTAGCGGGTGTAGTCCTCGCGGTTCCACACGTCCCAGATGTGGACGGTGCCGCGCGCGGGGTCGTTGGGCGCCAGGCCGGGGGCGCCGGAGTACGGGCTGCCCGGCCAGTAGGGGCGGGTGGGATCGAGCTCGGCCACCACCGAGGGCAGCAGGTCGTGGTAGAAGCCCGCCCCCCAGCTTTTCTCCCCCAGTTCCTCGCGCCAGCCCCAGTCGGCGTGGCCCTCGAGGTTCTCGTTGTTGCCGCACCACAGCACCAGTGAAGGGCGCCAGGACAGCCGGGTGACGTTCTGGCGCGCCTCGGCCTCCACCTCGCTCGCGAACGGCTCCTCCTCGGGGTAGGCGGCGCAGGCGAACGGGAAGTCCTGCCAGATGAGCAGGCCCAGCTCGTCGGCCAGGTCGTAGAAGTCCTCGCTCTCGTACAGGCCGCCGCCCCAGACCCGCAGCAGGTTGACGTTCGCCTCGACGGCCTGGCCGAGGCGTTCGGCCAGACGTTCGCGGGTGACGCGGGCCGGGAAGCAGTCATCGGGGATCCAGTTGACGCCGCGCGCGAAAACCGGCACGTCGTTGACCACGATGGTGAATCCCTCGCCGGTGCGGTCCAGGCGCACGTCGCGAAACCCGATCCGGCCCCTCCAGGTCTCCTCCCCGAGGCCTACCACCAGCTCGTAGCGGTCCTGCGCGCCGTAGCCACGCGGCCACCACAGCCGGGGCTCGGGCACCGCGAGGGTGAGGACGGCCTCGTGCTCATCGGGGGCCAGCACCGTTTGCACGGAGATTCCGGCCACCTGCGCGGTCAACGTGAGGGGTGCGTCGGTGGCGCGCTCGACCGCGACGTGCACCTCGACGCGCCCGTCCCCGCTCACCAGCGGCCGTACCGAGGCCAGCCTGGCCCCGCTCCAGGCGTGCAGCCCGATCGGCCGCCAGATGCCGGAGGTGACCACGGCCGGGCCCCAGTCCCAGCCGAAGTTGCAGGCCACCTTGCGGATGAACTGGTAGGGCGCCGCATAGGCGCCGGGTCGCTCCCCCAGCTCGGCCCGGCGCGCCTCGGCGTAGGCCTGCGGGGAGGCGAAACGGACCCGCAGCGTGTTCTCGCCTTCGCGCAACAGCTCCCGCACCGCGAAGCGGTAGGAACGGTGCTGGTTGGCCGTGGTTCCGACCTGAACACCGTTCAGGACGACCGTGGCGACCGTGTCGAGGCCCTCGCAGACCAGGTCGGTGCGCTCGTGCCCGTCCGCGCTCCAGGTGAAGACCGTCTCGTAGTCCCACTCGGAGCGGCCGATCCAGGTCAGCCGGTTCTCGTTGTCGTCCAGGTACGGGTCCTCGATCAGCCCGGCGGCCAGCAGATCGGTGTGCACGCACCCCGGCACCGTGGCGGGGACGCGGGAGATCCCGCCCCCCACCTGGTGCAGGGTCCAGCCCTCGTGTAGCGCCCTTACCGCCCCAACCGTCGTCAACTCACGCTCCTTGTCGGTGTGGTGTCGCCCCGCCGGACGAAGTGCCCCGGTTCCTCCTCCAGCAGCGCGGAGGGCCCCGCTGAGACCTCCTCGGCGGGGACGGCGGGATCGCCGCCGTCCCACCGGGCGGTGAGCCTCGGCACCGACGACAGCAGCTTGATCGTGTACGGGTGGAGGGGGTTGCCGAACACCGCGGCGGTGGGACCGGACTCCACCACCTGCCCCCGGTACAGGACCACGGCCCGCTCGCTGATGTAGTTGCCCAGCGACAGGTCGTGGGTGACGAACAGCACCCCGAGGCCGCGCGACTTCAGGTCGGCGAGCAGGTTGAGCACGTCGATCCTGGTGGAGGCGTCGAGCATGCTGGTGATCTCGTCGGCGACGAGGTACCTGAGGTCGAGCAGGAGCGCCCTGGCGATCAGCAGGCGCTGCAGCTGGCCACCGCTGAGCTGGTGCGGATACCGGCCCAGGACCTGCCCGGGGTCGAGGCCGACGTCCTCGAGCGACTTCTCGATCCTGCCCTCCCACTCGGAGGCCGCGACGCCGGGAAAGTACTCATCCTTGATCATCTTGACCACCCGGTCGGCCTTGAAGACCGGGTTGTAGCAGCTGAACGGGTCCTGGAAGACGCCCTGCACGTGCCGGTAGTACGCCTTTCCCGGCCGCGCGGGGGCCCCGTCGAGGGTGATCCTGCCCCGCGTCGGGGTGAGCAGCCCGAGGACCGCCTTGCCGAGGGTCGTCTTGCCGCTGCCGCTCTCGCCGATGAGGGAGACCACCTCCCCCGGCGCGAGGTCAAGGCTCACGTCGTCGACGGCGGTGAGGGTCGCGGTGCCGAAGGCACCCACCCGGTAGGTCTTGGTGACCCCTTCGAGACTCAGCATCATGCCTTCCAACAGGCGACGTGGTGGCCGGGAGCGACCTCGATGGGCGGGGGGTCCTCGGCGCACCTGTCGAAGGCCAGCGGGCAGCGGTCCCTGAACCGGCAGCCCTGCGGCGGATCGAGCAGCGAGGGCGGCCGCCCGGGGATGCCGGAGAGCCTGCGCTCCGCGTGGCGGACCCCGACCTCCGGCAGCGAGGAGATCAGCATTCGGGTGTACGGGTGGCGCGGCTCGCTGACGATCACGCTCGCGGGGGCCTTCTCGGCCAGCCTCCCCGCGTACATGACCATGATCGTGTCGGCGATCTGGTAGGTCAGCGAGATGTCGTGGGTGACGAAGATCATGCTGCGCACGAAACCCCGGTCCCGGAACTCCACCAGGGTCCTGGCCACGGCCTTCTGGGTCGACACGTCCAGCGCGGAGGTGATCTCGTCGGCGATGAGCAGGGAGGGGTCGAGCAGCGTGGAGATGACCATCACCATCCGCTGCTTCATCCCGCCGGACAGTTCGATGGGGTAGCGCCCCAGGATGTCCCTGGGCAGCTCCACCAGGTCCAGTCGGCGTTCCAGCTCGGCCGTGTCCACGCTCTCGCCCCTGGAGGCGAGCAACTCGGTGATCATCCTGCCGATCCTGCGGGTGGGGTTCATCGCGCTCATGGAGTACTGCGGGATGAGCGACACCCGCTTGAAGCGGAAGGGGTTCATCCGCCGGTCGTCGCCGACTGGCAGTTCCGCGCCGTCCAGCGAGACGGTGCCCCCGGCCAGCCGCATCCGGCCGTCCATCCTGATCAGGCTCTTGCCGAGGGTGGTCTTGCCGCAGCCGGACTCGCCGGCCAAGCCGAGGATCTCGCCGTCGCCGACGCCGAAGCTGACGCCGTCCAGCGCCTTCACCTCGCCGCGCAGAGTCCGGTAGTGGACCCTCAGGTCGTCCACACGCAGAGTCATCTACAGCTCCCGCAGTTTCGGGTTGAAGACCTCGTCCAGGCCGACGTTCATCACGTACAGGGCGCCGACGATGGCGGTGATCCCGGCTCCCGGCGGGATGAACCACCACCACATGCCCAGGTGCAGGGCGCTCCAGCGGGCCGCGTTGTTGAGCATCAGGCCGAGCGAGACGCCCTCGCTGGGGCCGAGCCCGATGAAGTCCAGCGAGGCGGCGATCAGGATCGACCCGCCGAACAGCAGGATGAAGGTCATGAAGAGGTACGAGCTCATGTTGGGCGCGATCTCCCTGGTGATGATCTTCCAGGTGCGCACGCCGCTGAGCTTGGCCAGGTCCACGAAGTCGCGCGAGCGCAGCGAGAACGTCTGGGCCCTGATCGCCCTGGCCGCCCACGGCCAGGAGGTGAGCCCGATGAAGAGCGCCTGCACGCCGACGCTGCGGACCCCGAGGTAGGCGTTGACGATCAGCAGCACCGCCAGTGCGGGCAGGACCAGGACGATGTTGGTGAGCATGTTCAGCACCTCGTCGACCAGGCCGCCCCGGTATCCGGCGGTGAAGCCGATCGCCATCCCGATGATCGCGGCCAGCCCGCCGCCGAGCACCCCCACGGTGAAGGTGACGCGCAGGCCGTAGACGAACTGGGCGAAGATGTCCTGGCCGAACATGGTGGTGCCGAACCAGTGCTCGGCCGAGGGTGGCGAGGCCGGGGTGGCGACGTAGGCGTTCGGGTCGCCCTCCGCGATCAGCGGGGCGCCGGCCGCCAGGGCGAGCAGCGGGACCAGCACGACCAGTCCGGCCAGCAGCTTCCCGTTGCGCAGCGCGAAGTACAGGGCCTCGTTGCGCGCGGTGGGCACGACCGTCATGGCGCCCCGCCTCCTTCGGCCGCGGGCCGGTTCGCGGAGATGCCGGTCATGCCGCCTCCCCTCCTATCCCGGTCCTGGTGCGCGGGTCGACCAGGACGTAGACGATGTCGATGATGAAGTTGGCGACCAGCACGCCCACCACGATGAACAGGAAGGTCCCCTGCAGCAGGAAGAAGTCCTGGTTCTGGATCGCCTGGAGGATCAGGTGGCCGAGCCCCGGATAGGAGAAGACGATCTCGGTGACCAGGGCTCCGGCCACGAGCACGCCGAGCTGCAGGGCCAGGCCGGTGATCTGCGGCAGTACCGCGTTCCTGAAGGCGTAGCGCCGGATGAGCCGCCGCGAGGCCCCCAGCGAGGACAGGTAGGTGGAGTAGTCGGCCTCCAGCTCATAGATGATCATGTTGCGCATGCCGATCGCCCAGCCCCCGAACGCGACGAGGAAGAGCGAGACGAACGGCAGGAACCAGTGCAGCGCCAGGTTGCCGACGAACTCCCACGACCAGTTGGGCCGCATGGCGAAGCTGTAGCCGCCGGAGACGGGGAAGATCCCTGCCACGATGCCCAGCCCCCAGGCCAGCAGGATCGCCAGCCACATGTAGGGCGTCGCGGTGAGCACGTACCCGATCGGCAGCGCGGTGTTGTCCAGCCACCTGCGCCTGGCGGCGAAGGCGCCGAACCTGTTGCCCGCCCACCAGCTGAGCAGGATGGACGGGATGAGCAGTGCCAGCGTGTACGGCACCGCCCGGATGATGATGTCGGTCACCGGGGTGGGGAACAACCAGATGCTGGTCCCCAGATCACCCCGGAACAGCGCGGCCCAGAAGTTGCCGTACTGCTCCCAGAGCGGCAGGTCGAGCCCGAACAGGCTCGTGTAGTGGGCGCGCATCGCCTCGACGGCGGCGGGCTGTGACACGTTGGCCCTGGCCAGCATGCTCTGGACCGGGTCTCCCGGCATGAAGCGCGGGATCATCCAGTTGATCGTGACGGCCACGAGGAAGGTGAGCCCGTACACGAGCAGCTTCCGGCCGAAATAGCGTCGCACGCGATCCTCCCGAATCGGCGAGATGAGCCCCTCCCCGCGCCGCGCGGGAAGGGGGCGAGAATCGCGGGGGGATCAGCCGCCGACGGGCTTCAGCTCGGTCAGGGTCAGCACTCCGCCCAGCTCCAGCCAGTTACGCCACATGGTCGGCGGGCTCTTGGGCGTCGCGGGGTCGGAGGTGGGCCAGTTGGTCCAGACCGCGTTGCTGGTCTGCGCCCACAGGCCGTTGTACCAGAGCGGGATCACCGGCAGATCGTCGAGCTGGATCTTCTGGATCTCCGAGGCGACCTGCTTCATGCCCTCGACGTCGTCGGCCTTCTTGCCGTCGAGATCCTGGACCAGGTCCCAGACCTTCTTGTTCTCGTAGCGGCCGAAGTTGACGGTGTTCTGCTGCTTGTTGATCGGCAGCCGGAACATGTAGTCGTAGTACATCCAGGGGGTGTTGGACAGCTGCCGCTCATTGTTGAGCAGCAGGTCGAACTTGCCGGACCCGCGCTGGTCGACCAGCGCGTTGTAGTCGGGGAACTCGGGGGTGAGGTCGATCCCGGCCGCCTTGGCACCCTCGGCGATGACCCGGCTCGCCTCCATCCAGTCGGTCCACCCGGCCGGAACGATGATCTTCAGCGAGGCCTTGGAGCCGTCCTTGTTCTCCACGAACCCGTCGCCGTCGCCGTCCTTGTATCCGGCGTCGGCCAGCAGCTTCTTCGCCTTCTTGGTGTCGAAGGAGAAGCCCTTCTCGCTCACCACGGCCTGGTCGACGTACTTGTCCCACTGGGGCAGCAGCCCGGTGGGGCCGGCCGCCTTGACCAGGTTGCCGTAGACACCCTCGACGATCTTCTTGGTGTCGATGGAGTTGGCGATCGCCTTGCGGAAGGCGGGATCGTCCAGCGGCTTCTTCGCGGTGTTGGGCACCAGGAAGGCCGTGTTGGCCGAGAGCATGTACGGCGGCTCCGGGTAGTAGGTCTTGATACCGAAGTCGCCCTGGACCAGATTGGCCACGCCGGGCAGGAAGTTGTTGCTGAGGTCCAGGCCCTTCTGCAGCAGCAGGCCCATCGCCACCTCGTTGCTGGAGTTGACGATGTCGACGACGTACTTGGGCTTGACCTCCTTGCCCAGCGCCGCGGTGGCCCACCAGCCGTCGCGCTTGACCCAGGCCATGCGGTCCTGGTCGTGGCTGTGGTAGGTGTACGGCCCGGTGCCGACCGGCTTCTCGTTGACGCCGTTCAGCACCTCGTCCTCAGAGCGACCTTCCCAGATGTGCTTGGGGACGATCGCGTTGCTGTAGACCCAGTTGGCCCACTGCTGGTAGTTGGCCTTGGAGAAGGTGAACCTGACCGTGCCCGGGTCGACCGCCTCGACCTTCTCCAGCCAGTCCCACAGGTTGGCGTAGGGGATGGTCTTCATCTTGCCGAGCTCGACGGTGAAGACCACGTCGTCGGCGGTGAAGGGCTTGCCGTCGGCCCAGGTGACCCCCTGCCTGAGCTTGAGGTCGTAGGTCTTGTCGTCCGTCCAGGTGCCGCTCTCGGCCAGCCAGGGCGTGAACTTGTCGGTCTGGGGGTCGTACAGGAAGAGCGTCTCGTAGACGAGCCCCTTGGTGCCGGTGGCCGAGTCCCAGGTCCGCAGTGGATTCCAGTTGGCCGGCGGGCCCCACTGGGTGCCGCTGGTGTACAGGGTCTCGTTGCGGGGGAACGCGGCGTTCGCCGCCCCCGCCCCCGCCGAGGGGGCCGCGGCGCCCGAACCCTGCGGCGCCTGGCTCGGAGCGGACGGCGTCGTCGACCCTCCCGTGCACCCGGCCGCGACCATGCAGGTCGCCGCCCCGAGGATCGCGAACCTTCTTCGAATTCGCATCTATGTTCTCCTCTCCAACATGGGAGCGCTCCCAAATAACTAAACGCGACCGCATGCGTTTGCTGAGCCGGATAAGTATCGTGACCGTAAAGTCCATATGTCGGCACTGTCAATAGGCGACTAGACCGGTTCAGCTGAAATCGCGGAGGGGATCATGAAACGACCGACGATCGCGGACGTCGCCAGACGGGCCGGGGTGTCCAAAGGTGCCGTCTCGTACGCGCTCAACGGGCAACCCGGCGTGTCGGAGAGCACCCGGGCCAGGATCCTGGCGATCGCCGAGGAGATCGGCTGGCGCCCCAACAGCGCGGCCCGCGCCCTGAACGGCGCGCGGTCCCACACCGTCGGCCTGGCCATGTGCCGCCCGGCGCGCACACTCGGCGTGGAACCGTTCTTCATGGAGCTCATCAGCGGCATCGAGGGCGAGCTCTCGGCCCGCTCGTACGCGCTCATGTTGCAGGTGGTCTCCGACCACGGGCAGGAGGTCGCGGTCTACCGCCGCTGGTGGGGTGAGGGCCGCGTCGACGGTGCCATCCTGGTCGACCTGCATGTGGGCGACCCTCGCATCCCCGAGTTCGAGTCACTCGGCCTGCCGACCGTGGTGATCGGCCACCCGTCGGAGACCGGGTCGCTGCTGCCCATCTGGTCCGACGACGGCGGCGCCGTCCACGAGACCGTGGAGTATCTCGTCGCGCTCGGCCACCGCAGGATCGCCAGGGTCGCCGGGCTGCCGCGCCTGGCTCACACCGTGCTGCGCGACCGCGCCTTCGCCGAGGCCTGCGACGGCGTCGCCGAGCAGGTGACCGTGCACACCGACTACACCGGCGAGGAGGGCGCCCGCGCCACCCGGCGCCTGCTGAGCTCGCCCTCCCGGCCCACCGCGATCGTCTACGACAACGACATCATGGCCGTCGCCGGGCTGTCCGCCGCCCAGGACCTGCGCCTGGACGTGCCCCGCGACCTGTCCATCGTCGCCTGGGACGACTCACCCCTCTCCCGGGTCGTCCGACCCCCGCTCACCGCCCTGAGCCGCGACATCTCCGCCTACGGCGCCCACGCCGCCCGCCATCTCCTCGCCCTCGTCTCCGGTGCGAGCCCCGGCCCCCACGAGGAGGAGGCCGCCCGCCTCACCCCCAGAGGCAGCACCGCTCCCCCACCCGGGCAGGTCCGGTGACGGCGGCCCTTCCATGGGACCGGGCCGCTCCAGACGAAGGGCCGGTACGGCGGATGCCGTACCGGCCCTTCAGGGTGCCACCAGGTGATCAGCGACCGTAGCGGCCACCGCCGCGCGGGGCGGAGCCGCGGCCGTCGGCGCGGAACTCGCCGCCGCGGAAACCGCCGCCCTGGCGGTCACCGCGGAAGGGCTCACGCTCCCCCGCGGGACGCTCGGAACGGAAGCCACCGCCGGCCGAGGCCGGACGGTCGGCGCGGAACGGCTCGCGCCGCTCGCCACCGCGGTAGCCGCCGCCCGCGGGACGATCGGAGCGGAAGCCGCCGCCGGCCGGGCGCTCACCGCGGTCGGAGCGGTAGCCGCCGCCCGCGGGACGATCGGAGCGGAAGCCGCCGCCGGCCGGGCGCTCGGAACGGTACTGGCCGCCGCCACGGGAGTCGTCACCGAAGGAACGCTCGCGGGACTGCTGGCCCTCGCCGTGGGCGGGACGCTCGGAGCGGAAACGGCGCGGGCCACGTCCGCCGCCGTTGCCGCCGAAGCCGCCACGCCCCTGGCGCTGCCTGCTGGCCGGAGCCGAGGGCTCCCAGACCGGGATCGGCTCGCCGCTGGGGGTACGCGCACCGGCGACCTCCTCCAGGCGCGGGTGACCCGGGGTGACCCTGGCGCGGAACGGCTTGATGCCCGCGCGGCGGGTCATCGCGTCGGTGGAGCGGCGCTCGTTGGGGAGCACCAGCGTCATGACGGTGCCCTTCTCCCCGGCGCGGGCGGTACGGCCGCCGCGGTGCAGGTAGCTCTTGTGGTCCTGGGGCGGGTCGACGTGCAGCACGAGGCTGATGTTGTCGACGTGGATGCCGCGGGCCGCGACGTCCGTGCAGACCAGGACGTTGATCGTGCCTTCCTTGAACTCGGCCAGGATGCGGGTGCGCTGGTTCTGGCGCTTGCCGCCGTGCAGGCCGCCGGCCTTGATGCCGACCTGGGCGAGCTGCTTGCACAGCCGGTCCACACCGTGCTGGGTGCGCACGAAGATGATGGTCCGGCCCTCACGGTTGGCGATCTCGGCGGTCACCGGGAACTTGTCGTCGCGGTGCACCTCCAGCAGGTGGTGCTCCATGGTGTCGACCGAGGAGGCGGCCGGGGCCATGGAGTGGGTCACCGGGTTGGTGAGGAAGCGGCGGACGAGCTTGTCCACGTCGCCGTCGAGGGTCGCGGAGAAGAGCAGACGCTGGCTGTCGGCCGGGGTCTGCTGCAGGATCGCGCTGACGACCGGGAAGAAGCCGAGGTCGCACATGTGGTCGGCCTCGTCGAGGATCGTCACCTGGACCTCGTCCAGCATGCACTCACCCTGCTGCATGAGGTCGGTCAGACGGCCGGGGGTGGCCACGACGACCTCGACACCGCGGCGCAGCGCCTCGATCTGGCGGCCCATGGACATGCCGCCGACGACGGTCTTCATCCGCAGCGACAGGCCGCGGCCGAGGGGCTCCAGCGCGTCGGTCACCTGCATGGCGAGCTCGCGGGTCGGCACCAGCACGACGGCCAGCGGGTGGCCGGGGCGCGCCTTGGCCCCGGCGATGCGGGTCATCATGGGCAGGCCGAAGGCGAGCGTCTTACCCGAGCCGGTCTGGCCGCGGCCGAGGACGTCGTGGCCGGCCAGGATGTCGGGAATCGTGGCCCGCTGGATGGGGAAGGGACTGTCGATGCCCGCACGGGAGAGGCCGGTCACCAGCGGCTTCGGCAGACCGAGGAGGGTGAACTCGGAGGTGCCTGCGGGGGCCTGGGAGATTTCGGTGATTTCGGCGATTTCGGGCAGAACAGCGTCAAGCATGGTCACGAAGACTCGTGCCTTTCGATAGAAGAACGGGGCACGCCACTTCTGCGAAAGGACGAGCCTGGAACGCGCGGCCTGAAGCCGCGCTCGATCAACACCCACGTGGGGGCGGTGGTGCGGTGCAAGTCGAGGCGCACCGCACGGGGCGGGTCTAGCTTACCCGCACGCAGTCAAACCACGATCAAGCATACCCGGCGTTCGCAGTGCCGAGTTCGGTCGGGGCGTCCGGCGTGAGCCGGTCGCTTGTCCGTCGATTGGAGCCAACACTCCCGGCCGGGCTTTTCTTCCCGGCCTCCGTGATCCTCTCACACAATCGGGTACGGCCCGAACCCGGGGGGTGCGAGCCGTACCGGCGACCGCGTCTCAGACGTTGAAGCCGAGCATCCGGAGCTGCTCGCGACCCTCGTCCGTGATCTTGTCCGGGCCCCACGGCGGGAGCCAGACCCAGTTGATCTTCACGTCGGAGACCATGCCGTCCAGGGCCGAGTGCGCCTGGTCCTCGATGACGTCGGTCAGCGGGCAGGCCGCACTGGTCAGCGTCATGTCGATGGTGGCGACCGGCCGGGCGTCCCCCTCGCCCCCCTCCGCGGGGTCGAGGTGCAGCCCGTAGATCAGGCCCAGGTCGACGACGTTGATGCCCAACTCGGGGTCCACGACGTCCTTGAGGGCCTCCATGACCTCGTCATGGGTGGTGTCCCCGTCGTACGCCGTGGTCGGCGTCTCAACAGCCTTGCTCATTTCGTGCTCCTCACGACCGCGTCCTTGTAGGCCATCCAGGCCAGTAGCGCGCACTTCACCCGGGCGGGGAACTTCGCGACCCCGGCGAAGGCCACGGCATCGCCCAGCAGGTCCTCGTCCGCCTCGATCTTTCCCCTGCCCTGCATGAGCCGGGTGAACTCCTCCACGACGCCGAGCGAGTCGTCGACGGTCGAGCCGGTGGCCAGCTCGTGCAGCACCGAGGCCGCGGCCTGGCTGATGGAACAGCCCTGCCCGTCGTAGGAGACGTCGTCGACCTTGCCGCCGTCGCCCAGTTTCACCCGCATGGTGATCTCGTCGCCGCACGTCGGGTTCACATGGTGGACCTCGGCGTCGTACGGGTCGCGGAGACCCCTCCCCTGCGGGTGTTTGTAGTGCTCCAGGATCAGCTCCTGGTACATGGACTCAGCGATCATAGGGTCGTGCTCACCTTCTCGTTCGCTGCGCCGTACGCTCGCGCGTCGCCGGGCGCCGTGCCGTGGGCGTGTGGCGCCCGCCGTTCGCTCGCCCAGCGGCTCGACTGCTCGGGCATGACTAGGCGAACACCTTCCGCACGTGGTGGAGGCCGCGGACCAGGGCGTCGATCTCGGCCGTTGTGTTGTACAGGTAGAAGGACGCCCGCGTGGTCGCGGGAATTCCGAATCGCAGATGGAGCGGACGGGCGCAGTGGTGCCCCACGCGCACTGCCACGCCGAAGTTGTCATCCAGGATCTGCCCGACGTCGTGCGGGTGAATCCCCTCCAGCGTGAACGAGACGGTGCCGCCACGGTCGGCGAGGTCCAGCGGGCCGATCACCTTCAGGCCCGGGATCTCTCCCAGCGCACCGAGCGCGTAGGCGGTGAGCTCGTGCTCGTGCCGGACGACGGCGTCCATCCCGACCTCGGACAGGTAGTCGACCGCGGCGCCGAGGCCGATCGCCTCGACGATCGGCGGCGTCCCCGCCTCGAACTTGTGCGGCGCGGGCGCGTAGGTCGAGCGGTCCATCCAGACCGCCTCGATCATCTCGCCACCGCCCAGGAACGGGGGCATGGCCGAAAGCAGCTCGCCGCGGGCCCACAGCACGCCGATCCCCGAGGGGCCGGCGACCTTGTGACCGGTGAAGGCCAGGAAGTCGACACCCAGCGCGGCCACGTCCACCTGCTGGTGAGGCACCGACTGCGAGGCGTCGAGCATCATCAGCGCGCCGACCTCGCGGACCCTGGCGAGCACCGGGGCGACCGGGTTGACCGTGCCCAGCACGTTCGACTGGTGCACGATCGAGACGATCTTCGTGCGCTCGGTGACGAGCTCGTCGAGGTTCGACAGGTCCAGGCGGCCGGAGTCGGTGACGGAGAACCAGCGCAGCGTCGCACCCGTGCGCTGCGCGAGCATCTGCCACGGCACGATGTTGGAGTGGTGCTCCATCTCGGAGATGACGATCTCGTCTCCGGGGCCGAGCCGGAAGCGCGGGTCCTCGCCGATGGGGTTACCGAACGCGTACGCCACCAGGTTGAGCGCCTCGGAGGCGTTCTTGGTGAAGACGATCTCGTCGCGGTCGGGCGCGCCGACGAAGGCGGCGACCTTGTCCCTGGCGTTCTCGTACGCCTCGGTGGACTCGGCGCCCAGCGCGTGCATGGCGCGGCCGACGTTGGCGTAGTGCATCGCCATGTGCTCGCGCATCGCCTCGACCACCTGGGTCGGCTTCTGCGCGGAGTTGCCCGAGTCGAGATAGATCAGCGGCCTGCCACCGGGAAGCTCTCGGGAGAGGACCGGGAAGTCCTTCCTGATCCTCTCCACGTCAAGGCCGGTGTCCACCATCAGGCCGACGCCTTCGTGTAGGCCTCGTAACCCTCGTTCTCAAGCCGCTCGGCGAGCTCGGGGCCGCCCTGCTCCACGATCCGTCCCGCGGAGAAGACGTGGACGAAGTCCGGCTTCACATAACGCAGGATGCGGGTGTAGTGGGTGATGAGCAGCACACCGGTCTCGCCGTTCGAACGGAAGCGGTTGATCCCCTCGGAGACCACGCGCAGCGCGTCGACGTCGAGGCCGGAGTCGGTCTCGTCGAGAACCGCGATCTTCGGCTTGAGCAGCTCCAGCTGGAGGATCTCGTGGCGCTTCTTCTCACCGCCGGAGAAGCCCTCGTTGACGTTGCGCTGGGCGAAGGCCGCGTCGATGGACAGGGCGTCCATGCCGGACTTGAGATCCTTGGCGAACTGGCGGAGCTTGGGGGCCTCGCCGCGGACGGAGGTGACCGCGGTGCGCAGGAAGTTGGAGACGCTGACACCGGGGACCTCGACCGGGTACTGCATGGCGAGGAACAGCCCGGCGCGGGCGCGCTCGTCGACGGTCAGCTCCAGCAGGTCGACCCCGTCGAGCAGGACCTGGCCACCGGTGACCGTGTACTTGGGGTGACCCGCGATCGCGTACGCGAGCGTGGACTTGCCCGAGCCGTTGGGGCCCATGATGGCGTGGGTCTCGCCGGCCCGCACGGTCAGGTTGACGCCGCGCAGGATCTCCTTGTCGGCGACGCTGACGTGCAGGTCGCGGATCTCCAGGGTGGAACCCGAGGGAACTCGGCTCGTGTCAGACACTTTTATGACTCCTTCGAGAGCGAGACGAGGACGTCATCGCCGTCGATCTTGACTCGGTAGACGGGGACGGGCTTGATGGCGGGCGGACCGGTGGGCTTGCCCGAACGCAGGTCGAAGCACGAACCGTGCAGCCAGCACTCCAGGGTGCCGTCGTAGACCTCACCCTCGCTGAGTTTCACCTCCGCGTGGGAGCACACGTCGTGCAGCGCGTAGACCTCCTCGCCCCGGCGGACCAGGGCGACGGGGGTCTCGCCCACCTCAATGCCGATCACGCCCTCGTCGGGGATGTCGGCGAGCTTGCAGACCTTCTCGAACGTCACTTCTCAAGCTCCGCCTCGACCCGGGCGAGCACCCGCTCGCGAAGCTCGGAGACCTCGATCTTCTCCACCAGTTGCGCGAAGAAGCCCCTGATGACGAGGCGACGCGCGTCCTCGTAGGGGATCCCGCGGGCCTGCAGGTAGAAGAGGTGCTCGTCGTCGAGGCGGCCGGAGGTGCTGGCGTGGCCGGCACCGGTGACCTCTCCGGTGAGGATCTCCAGGTTGGGCACCGAGTCGGCGCGGGCGCCGTCGGTGAGCAGCAGGTTGCGGTTGAGCTCGTAGGTGTCGGTGCCCTCGGCCTCGACCCGGATGATGACGTCGCCGATCCAGACCGCGTGGGCGTCGGTGCCCTGCAGCGCGCCGCGGTAGTCGACGTTGCTCCGGCAGCCGGGCCGGGAGTGGTCGACGAGCAGGCGGTGCTCCAGGTGCTGGCCGGCGTCGACGAAGTAGAGGCCGTTCAGCTCGGCGTCGCCGCCGGGCCCTTCGTAGGAGACCGACGGGGAGAGCCGGACCAGGTCGCCTCCGAGGGTGACCACGAAGCTGCGGAAGGTCGCGTCCTTGGCGAGCAGGGCGTGGTGGTGGGAGACGTGCACGGCGTCGTCCGCCCAGTCCTGCAGGCTGATGACCTTGAGTGTGGCGCCCTCGCCCACGACGAACTCGACGTTGTCGGCGTAGAGCGCGCTGCCCTGGTGGTCGAGGACGACCACGGCCTCGGCCATCGGCTCCAGCTTCACGACCGTGTGGCCGTAGGCGGCGCCCCGGCCGGACCCGGTGAGGGTGACCACGGTCGGGGTGGAGGCGACGGCCTCGCGCGCCACCGTGATCACGGTGGCCTTCTCGAAGGAGGCGTAGGCCTGGGCGCTGACCCGGTCGGCGGGCACGTAGGCCCGGCCGAGCCGCGCGTCGTCACGGCCGACGGTCTCCACGGTGACCTCGGGGGCGGCGTCGACGTGCACGACCACGTTCGCGGAGGCCGCGACGCCCTCGTGCAGGCCCTTGAGCCGGGAGAGCGGGGTGAAGCGCCACTCCTCCTCCCGGCCGGTCGGGACCGCGAAGTCCGCCACGTCGTACGAGGCCTTCTCGTGAAGCGTCGACAGGGGTTTGGCGGTGTCGAGACCCATCAGCCGACGGCTCCTTCCATCTGCAGTTCGATCAGGCGGTTCAGCTCCAGGGCGTACTCCATCGGGAGCTCGCGGGCGATCGGCTCGACGAATCCCCGGACGATCATCGCCATGGCCTCGTCCTCGCCCATGCCGCGGCTCATCAGGTAGAAGAGCTGGTCGTCGGAGACCTTGGAGACGGTGGCCTCGTGCCCCATGGAGACGTCGTCCTCGCGCACGTCCACGTAGGGGTAGGTGTCGGAGCGGCTGATCTGGTCGACGAGCAGCGCGTCGCACTTGACGGTGCTGGCGCTGCCGTACGCGCCCTCCTCGATCTGGACCAGACCGCGGTAGGAGGTGCGGCCGCCGCCCCTGGCGACGGACTTGGAGATCACCGAGGAGCTGGTGTTCGGTGCGAGGTGCACCATCTTGGAACCGGCGTCCTGGTGCTGGCCCTCACCGGCGAAGGCGACGCTGAGGGTCTCGCCCTTGGCGTGCTCGCCCATGAGGTAGACGGCCGGGTACTTCATGGTGACCTTGGAGCCGATGTTGCCGTCGATCCACTCCATGGTCGCGCCCTCGTACGCCACGGCGCGCTTGGTGACCAGGTTGTAGACGTTGTTCGACCAGTTCTGGATGGTCGTGTAGCGGCAGCGCGCGCCCTTCTTCACGACGATCTCCACGACCGCGCTGTGCAGCGAGTCCGAGGAGTAGATCGGCGCGGTGCAGCCCTCGACGTAGTGGACGTAGGAGTTCTCGTCCACGATGATCAGGGTCCGCTCGAACTGGCCCATGTTCTCGGTGTTGATCCGGAAGTAGGCCTGGAGCGGGATCTCCACGTTGACGTTCGGCGGCACGTAGATGAAGCTGCCGCCGCTCCAGGTCGCCGTGTTCAGCGCGGCGAACTTGTTGTCGCCGACGGGGATCACGGTCCCGAAGTACTCCTTGAAGATCTCCTCGTGCTCCTTGAGGGCGGTGTCGGTGTCGACGAAGATGACGCCCTTCTCCTCAAGGTCCTCACGGATCTTGTGGTAGACCACCTCGGACTCGTACTGGGCGGCGACGCCGGCGACCAGGCGCTGCTTCTCCGCCTCGGGGATGCCGAGCTTGTCGTAGGTGCTCTTGATGTCGTCGGGCAGGTCCTCCCATGAGGCGGCCTGCTTCTCGGTCGAGCGTACGAAGTACTTGATGTTGTCGAAGTCGATCCCGCTGAGGTCGGAGCCCCAGTTCGGCATGGGCTTCTTGCCGAACAGGCGCAGCCCCTTCAGACGAAGGTCCAGCATCCACTCCGGCTCGTTCTTCAGCGCGGAGATATTGCGGACGACCTCTTCGGACAGGCCGCGTCGGGCCGTCGCTCCCGCGGCGTCCGAGTCGGCCCAGCCGAACTTGTAATTCCCGAGGCCTTCCAGCTCCGGGCGGTCGGTGACAGTCACCTTCCGGTCTCCTTGCTCGATATGTCGATCGTTTCGTGGGTTGCTGGTGATTGCACCGGCATGGACGCCGGGACCTTCGTCGCGCGATCCTTCACGCCCGGCCCGGAATCCCGGTGGGGACTCACGTGCGTGGTGCACACGCCGTCGCCGTGGGCGATGGTCGCGAGCCGCTGCACAGGAGTGTCGAGGATGCGCGCGAACGCCTCCGTCTCGGCCTCGCACAGCTGCGGGAACTCCGCGGCCACGTGCGCCACCGGGCAGTGGTGCTGGCACAGCTGTTCACCGCCGAGGCTGGCCCTGCTCGCCGAGGCGGCGTAGCCGTCGGCCGACAGCGCCTCGGCCAGGACGCGCACCCGCTGGTCCGCGGGGACCTCGTGCATCTCCGGCCGCAGGCGGGCGACCAGGCCGGCCACCTGCGATCGGGCGAACTCCGCCACGGCCTCCTCGCCCATGCGCTCGGCCAGGAAACGCAGCGCGCTCCCGGCGAGACCGTCGTAGGCGTGCTCGAAGGCGCTCCGGCCGGCGTCCGTTATGGCGAACAGCTTGGCGGGCCGACCGCGGCCGCGCTGGCCCCGTGGCCTGGCGGTGCGCGTCTCGGCCATTCCCTCGGCCAGCAGTGCGTCCAGGTGTCTGCGGACCGCGGCGGGGGTGAGGCCCAGCCGCTCGCCGAGAGCGGCGGCGGTGACGGGCCCGTGCTCCAGGATGAGCCGGGCGACACGCGCTCGCGTGCTGCGCTCGGCGGACACGGCGGAGGGCCGCACGATGGCGGCTCCCTCGGTGCCCTGCATCCCGGTCACGTATTTCACAACATCAGTGTGCCGTAATTGCTTCCCGAGTTACAAACCAATGTTCAGTCGCCTCAAATGCGATTTGTCACGCAGGCAAGGCTTACCTAATCTGCGGAAACGTTCCGCACGCCCCTTCTCAGCCCGGTGAAGGCCAGGAGCGAGACGAGGGTGAAACCGGCCAGCACGACGGCCATCGGCAGCGCGGAGTCCTCACCTCCCAGACCCACCAGCGGCGCGGCGAGCGCGCCGAGCGCGAACTGCAGCACACCTGTCAGGGCGGCGGCGCTCCCGGCGATCTGCGGGGGCTGGCCGGCCAGGGCGAGCGCGGCGCTGCCGGGCATGACGAAGCCCGCACCGCACATGATCACGAACAGCGCGGCGACCAGCAGCGGCAGGGGCAGCTGGAGCAGTGCCGTGACGAGCAACGTCACGGCTCCGGCCGCGCTCGTGAACAGCCCGATCAGGATCAACCGGGCCGGGTCGACCCGGTGCCCCGCGAGGCGCCCGCCGATCTGCGCGGTAACGGTCAGCCCCAGGGCGTTCAGCCCGAACACCAGGGAGAAGGTCTGCGCCGAGGTGTCGTAGACCTCCTGGAGCACGAAGGGCGATCCGGAGATGTAGGCGAACATGCCCGCGAAGCCCAGCCCTCCGGCCAGGGCGGGGGCCATGAAGGACCGATCGCCGAGCAGGTGCCGGAAGGTGACGAGGGTGTGCCGCAGTCCCCCGCCCTCACGCTGGTCCGCGGGGAGCGTCTCGCGCACCCCGGACAGCGCGGCGGCCAGCAACAGCAGGCCGGCGACGCTCAGCGCGACGAAGACGCCCCGCCAGGAGGTGTGGTTGAGCAGCTGCGCGCCCGCGAGCGGGGCCAGGATCGGCGCGAGACCGGTCACCAGCATGAGGGTGGCGAAGATGCGGGCGATGGCCGCCCCCTCGTACAGGTCCCGGACGACCGCGCGGACGATCACCAGCGCGGCGCCGCCCGCGATGCCCTGGAGCAGGCGGAACCCGACCAGCCCGTACACCGAGGGCGAGAAGGCGCACAGCAGTGAGGCGACGGCGTAGGCGAGGATGCCGAACAGCAGCGGCCCCCGCCGGCCGCGTACGTCGCTGAGCGGGCCGGCGACGACCTGTCCGACGGAGACCCCGATGAGGCAGGCGGTGAGGGTGAGCTGCACCTGCGCCTGCCCGGCGTCCAGGTCGGCGGCGATGGCGGGGAAGGCCGGCAGGTACATGTCGATCGACAGGGGGCCGATCGCGGAAAGCGCGCCCAGGATGAGCAGCAACAGTCTGCGCCGCGTGCCCGGCATCACGTCCGACTCGCCGACGACCGCGGTCATACCCGTACTCCCCTTTTGATCGCAGGCCACGATGGGCCCACAGGGGCCGAAGCGTCCCAACCATCAACAGGTCATCCGAATTCCTAGATTTAGGAAATTTCTGAGAAAGAGCGGCAAAGCACTGACCAGCAAAAGCCTTTCGGGAGCGCCCGGCGCCTCAGGGCCGGAACTCCCGGCCGACACGGAACGGCCCGGACGCGTGGTCCGGGAACGTGACCGGCGGCCGCGGTCCCTAAACTCGTGGCCATGGAATCCCCAGCCGTCGAGATCGTCGACCTGGTCAAGAGATACGGCGGAACGACCGCCATCGACGGCCTGACCTTCAACGCCGCCCGAGGCGCGGTCACCGCCGTGCTGGGCCCCAACGGGGCCGGCAAGACCTCCACGCTGGAGATCTGCGAGGGATTCCGCCGGGCCGACGGCGGCGAGGTGAAGGTGCTCGGGCTCGATCCGTCCAGGCCGGAGCTGCGGGCCAGGGTCGGGGTGATGCTCCAGGCGGGCGGCGTTCCCCCGGCGACCCGCTGTGGGCAGTGGCTGCGGCTGATGGCCCGCTTCCACGCCCACCCGCTCGATCCCGCGGCGCTGCTGGAACGGCTGGGGCTGACCGAGCACGCCCGCACCCCGTACCGGAGGCTCTCCGGCGGCCAGCAGCAGCGCGTGTCGCTGGCCGGAGCGGTCATCGGCCGTCCCGAGCTGGTCTTCCTCGACGAGCCGACCGCGGGCCTGGACCCACAGGCCAGGCACGCCTGCTGGGAGCTGGTGCGCGATCTGCGCGCGAACGGGGTCTCGGTGGTGCTCACCACCCACCACATGGACGAGGCGGAGAAGCTCTCCGACCAGATCGTGATCATCGACCGCGGCCGGGTGGTCGCCGAGGGCACCCCCTCCTCACTCACCGGCGCCGAGCGTCAGCTGCGCTTCCGCGCCCGCCCCGGGCTCTGCCTGGACGAGTTGCTCGCCGCACTGCCCGCCGGCAGCTCGGCCAAGGAGTCACCGGCGGGGCACTACATCATCGAGGGTCAGGTCGCGCCCGGCCTGCTGGCCACCGTGACGACCTGGTGCGCCGCCGAGGGCGTGAGCACCGACGACCTCAGCATCGAGCGGCGTACCCTGGAAGACGTCTTCCTGGAGCTGACCGGGCGCGAGCTCCGGTGACGCGCCCGGCACCCACCCCTTCACCACGCATGGATCCGGGCGCGGCCCGAGCCAGACCACAGGAGAGCCGCTTGACCACCCTGGATCTCACCCCGGCCCCCGGAGCCGCGCCGCTGCGCCGGATGGTGGCGGCCCAGACGGGCGCGGAGATCCAGGCGATGCTCCGCAACGGCGAGCAGCTGCTGCTCACGATGATCATCCCGGTGCTGCTGCTCGTCGGCCTCTCGGTCGCCCCGATCATCGACGTGGGCGGCGGTTCCCGCATCGACTTCATGGCCCCCGGAGTGCTCGCGCTGGCCGTGATGTCCACCGCCTTCACCGGGCAGGCCATCGCGACGGGCTTCGAGCGCCGCTACGGCGTGCTGAAGCGGCTGGGCGCGACCCCGCTGTCGCGGACCGGGCTGATGCTGGCCAAGACGCTCGCGGTGATCGCCGTGGAGGTCATCCAGGTCACGGTCATCTGCGGGGTGGCGCTCGCCCTGGGCTGGCGCCCGGCGGGCTCGCCGCTCGCGGTGCTGCTGCTGGTCGTGCTGGGCACCGCCGCGTTCAGCGGGCTCGGCCTGCTGATGGCCGGCACGCTGCGCGCCGAGGCGACGCTCGCCGCGGCGAACCTCGTCTACCTGGTCCTGCTCGCCTGCGGCGGGATCGCCTTCCCGCTGACCAGGTTCCCCGAGTCGGTGCGGCCGGTGCTGGAGTCGCTGCCGATCTCCGCGCTGAGCGGAGGGCTCCGCGCGGTCCTGAGCGAGGGGGCGGGACCGCCTCTCGCCGCGCTGGCGGTCCTCGCGGCGTGGGCCGCGGTGTCGCTCTTCCTGAC
>NZ_JBFAOJ010000040.1:0-76645 GCF_040675205.1 Streptosporangium sp. NPDC049644
CGCGGGACCGCCGTGACCGGACAGCGCTCGCGTCACCGCCGGTTCGTCACCTTCTGGAACTCACCCTGATCGCGTCCGAGCCGCCGGCAAGGGCGAGAGCGTCCTCTCTCCTGCGATGGCGGCGGGGCGATCCTTCAGCCGGGAAACGCTGAACATGACGGGGGAGGTGCGCGGTACGCCTCGACACCCTCCACGTACGAGGCGGACGCCGTCCTTACGGCCGCAGGAGGCCGGTAAGGTCTGGTTGCCGATCGTTCGGAGGTGGGAGCAGAGGTGTCGGCCATCCGGCTGTTGGTACTCGGGGCCATCCGTGAACGTGGCCGGGCGCACGGTTACCAGGTGCGCAGCGATCTGGAGAGCTGGGGAGCGCACGAGTGGTCCACGGCCAAACCCGGCTCGATCTACCACGCGCTCAGGCAGCTGGCCAAGCAGGGACTGCTGCGCGCCCACGAGATCGCGCCGAGCACCGCGGGCGGACCGCCGCGAACGGAGTACGAACTCACCGGCGAAGGTGACACGGAGTTCCTGAGCCTGCTGCGCACGGCCCTGGCCAGACATGACCAGAGAATCGACGAGCTGACGGCCGGGGTGGGTTTCCTCACCTGCCTGCCCCGCCAGGAGGTGATCGCGCTGCTGAAGAAGCGGATGGCGGCACTTGAGGGCTGGCGGGCGGAGGTCGCTCGCCACTGGACACCCGACAGCGCCGGCTCCCAGGACGGGGAGCCGATCACCGAGATCATGCGACTCTGGACGCACTTCTCCGGTAGCGGCGCCGAGTGGACCCGCGACCTGATCGAACGCCTGGAAAAAGGCGCGCACGCCTCCTGAGCGGCCGTTTTCGGTGCCGTTGGGTCTCGCGCGGACCGGCCCGCCCCTGGCTCGGGTGAGCGACGCCTCCGGTCACGGACCCGCGTTCGCCGGAGGTGTTCCCGCGCGGGTACCCGGCAATTCGGAAAGCGTCGCCGTCCGTTCACCGGTACGCTCGGATCATGCAGTAGTAAAATTTGACTACTGGTCATCCAGAGGAGCGACATGGCCAACGAGACGACCGTGCCCGCACTGCCCTGCCGATCGATCGACGAGATCGAAGAGTTCTACACCGCGCTGGGGTTCATCAGGACCTATCGCCAGGTTCGCCCGAGCCCGTACCTCGCCCTGCGACGGGAGGACATCCACCTGCACTTCTTCGCCATGCCGGGCTTCAACCCGGAGGACTCCTACGGCACCTGCATCATCACCGTCCCCGACACCGGAGTCCTCTTCCGCGCCTTCGCCGAGGGCATGCGATCCGCGTACGGCAAGCTCCTGATCTCCGGGATCCCCCGGATGACCAGGCCCAGGAAACGGAAGAACGCCGACAACCTCGCCGGGTTCACGGTCGTCGATCCGGGAGGGAACTGGCTCCGGATCTTTCCTTCGTCCACGGACGCGATTCAGCAGGAACCCCCGGCCGGCAGGCTCGCCACGGCGCTGCGGAATGCCGTCGTCATGGGCGACTCCCGTGGCGATCACCAGCAGGCCGCCAAGATCCTCGACGGCGCCCTGGCCCGAGCGCAGGACCCGCCGAGCGTGGACCTCGTCGAAGCACTCCTCTACCGCGCCGAGATGGCCATCGCACTCTCCGATCGCGAGCGAGCGGGCGAGCTGTTGACGCGCGTCCGCGAGATGCCCTTGGACGCCTCGGCAAGGGAACGGCTGTCCGAGTCGCTGGCCGGCGCGGACGACCTCGAAGCGATCCTGGCGGCCGGCCGAGCCGAGCCTCAGGCGGGATGCGGTTCAGAGCGGTAATCGAGGCGCCTCGGTCGTTCGACCGTGTCGTCATCGACCTGTCTGCGCCGAACGAAGAGGACTTCGCTGCCGCGTGCTGGACGAAATCGACCCGAGCGACGCTCTTCCCGCCATGCCGAGGCAGCGGACCACAGGGTGGTTCCGGTGGAAACCAGACGTGAGCCGAAGGACACCGTCCGTCAATTCCGATATTCCGAAATTTCGAATTTATGGTTAACTTGAGGCATGCCATCCATCCTCAGCATGCTCCTGACCGCAGTGCTGGCGGCCCCGATGACCGCCGCCCCCGCCCCCGCCGACCTCAAGGACACCGAGGCCGTGCTCGCCTACATCCAGGCCCACCCCGACGACGTCGCGCTGGTGACCCAGGGCATCAGCCACAACGCCGATCGCCTCGCCCCCGTGGCGTCGAGCATCAAGATCATCCATCTCGCCGCCTACGCCGACGCCGTCCGCGCGGGAAAGGTGAAGCCGGGCGAACACGTCCCCGTGGCCCTGTGGAACGCCTACCACCTGCCCGGCACCGACGGCGGCGCCCACGAAGCGGCGCTCGAACGACTCAAGCCCGGTGCGAGCGTCACGCTCGACCAGCTCGTCTCCGCCATGATCGAGGAGAGCGACAACGCCGCCGCCGACCTGCTGCGCGACCGCCTCGGCCCCGGCGCGCTGCGCAGGATCGCGCAAACTCGCGTCGGGACCGTCAACGGCGAGATGCTGCGCGCCTTCGGCGGCTGCACGCTGCCCGCCGACGTCTGCCTGAAGAACTACGTCAAGGCCGGCAAGCAGGTTCGGCCCACGCTCCCCGGCTTCGCCCAGCAGGCCACCTGGGCCGAGACCGTGACCCGCGTCGAGCCTGGCGTGCTGCGCGGAGTGCTCGCCGGACTCAGGAAGGACAGGACGGCGAGCAAGCACCTGGAGTGGCCGATGCGCCAGCCCGGCGCCGACCCCCGCACGCTCCTCATCGGCACCAAGGGTGGCGCGCTGCCCGGCGTGATCAGCGAGGCCATGTACACCGTCCGGCCAGGTGAGAAGCCGCGCGAGACCGTCTTCGCACTGCGGCGGCTGCCCGAGGCGACCTGGTTCTCCGGAATGCAGAGCTATGCTCACCAGCAGTTCATTGTGCGGATGGCGACCGATCCCGTCTTCTTCGCGAAAGTTCGCACAGCATTGAAGTGAGGAAGCCCTGACCAGCGACAACGACCGGATTCAGGATCTCGAGGCGCGGGTCGCCGCCCTTGAGGCCGCCCTCACCGCTCCTGAGCCACCGGCGGCCGACGACGACACCGGCCTGTTCACCTACGGCGGCCAGGCCAGGCTCGGCGGCTACCAGTGGCTGTGGGAGATAGCCCGCAGCCCCGGCTGGTTGCTTCAGCAACCGACCGGGCCGCTGGCCGCCGTACTGGCCGCCGCCGGACACCCGGCGCGCTTCGAGATCCTGCAGTCGCTGGTCGTCGGCCCCAAGCCGGTCGCCGACCTGCAGGCCGAACTGGCCCTCTCCTCCCCCGGCCAGCTGTACCACCACCTCAAGACACTGACCTCGGCCGGGCTGGTCGAACAGCCCGAGCGAGGGGTCTACCGGGTGCCGCCACACGCGATCTTCCCCGTGCTGGCCCTGGCCGCCGCCGCGATCGACGTGGCCGAGCGCCCCGGCGCCCCGGCGAAACCTCACGATCTTCCCGGCTGAGGTTCGGTGGGCACCCGAGACCTGCCACGCCGGCACCCCGCTCCCCCGGTCTTGCCGGATGCCGGAAGACGAGTGCGGCGGACGGTCATCGACCGCCCGCCGCACTCGGTCAGATCAGAGCCGCTGCCACAGGGCGGGAACGTTCGGCGGTTCCCAGCCGGGCAGTGAGATGTGACCCTGCAGGCACCGGTAGCCGACGCCGCCGTAGGTCACGGTGTCCCCCACCGCGTACGAGGTCCAGGTCTGCCAGGTGCCACCGCCCTGCCCACCGCCGACGGTGAGACTGAAGGTGGCCGAGCGGTCGGCGCTCGCGCCGTCGGCGTTGAGGTTGATCGTGTAGGTCCCCGCGGGGGTGCTCGCCGAGGTGGCGATCGTGACCGCGGAGGACTGGCCGGAGTCGATGTTCGCCGGGCTGAAGGACGCGGTCGCGCCGGAGGGCAGGCCGGAGGCGCTCAGCGCGATGGCCTGCGCGTTACCGGAGGTCACCTGGGTGCTGAGCGTCGCGCTTGCCGACTGGCCGGGCTGGACCGAGGCCGAGGACGGGCTCACCGAGACCGAGTAGTCGTTGGCCGGGGGAGGGGTGTCCCCCACGGCGAGCTTCCACAGGGCGTTGGCGGCGCCGTCCGCGTTGCGGTCCAGCGCGGTGGCGTTGATGTTGGAGGTGGTGTCGCAGGCGGAGTGGTAGCAGCGGTCGAAGGCCTGGCCCGCGGTGCCGCCCCACTTGGCGGCCTGAGCCGAGCTCTTCACGCTGGAAGCGCCGGTGAAGACGCCGCCCACCCTGACGCCCGCGTTCTTGAACGGGGCGTGGTCGCTGCGGCCGTCACCCTCGGTCTCGATCTCGGTCGGGACGTTGAGCGTGGCGTAGTAGTCCTTGAAGATCTTCTCGATGGCCGGGTCGTCGTCGTAGACGAAGTAGCCCGGGTTCGGTGAGGCGGTCATGTCGAAGTTGAGGTAGGTGTCGACCCCGCTCGCGCCGCCGTTCTGGACGTAGTGGGTCGAGCCGCGCAGGCCGAGCTCCTCGGCGCCCCACCAGGCGAAGCGGACGTGCTTGGTCAGCGTGGGGTTGCGGTCGGCCAGCGTCAGCGCGACCTCCAGCAGGGTCGCCGAACCCGAACCGTTGTCGTTGATACCGGGACCGGCCGTGACGCTGTCCAGGTGGCTGCCCAGCATGACCGTCGGGCCGGTGGGACCGGCGGGCCAGTTGGCGATCAGGTTGGCGTGGGTCTGGCCGTTGTAGGTGAAGTTCTGCACCGTCGTGCTGTAGCCGGCCGCGTCGAGCCTGCCCTTGATGTAGTTCAGCGAGGCGGTGTAGCCGGAGGTGGCCGAGGCCCGGTTGCCGCCGTTGCCGGAGGCGATGGACTGCAGCTGGTTCAGGTGCGCCGTCACGTTGGCCACCGGGATGTCCGGGCCGGTCGGGTCGGGCGGGTTGCCGCCGGTGACGGTCAGGGAGTAACCCGCCGTCCGGTCCACGTCGGCGCCGTCGGCGGTGACCGTCACCGAGGAGGTGCCGCTGGGCGTGCTCCCCGAGGTGGCCAGCGTCAGCGTCGAGGTCTGGCCCGCCGTGATGGTGGCCGGGCTGAAGGACGCGGTCGCGCCGGAGGGCAGGCCGGAGGCCCGCAGCGTGATGGACTGGGCGCTGCCGCCGGTCACCGTGGTCCCCACTGTGGCGGTGGTGGACCGGCCGGCCTGCACACTGCCCGAGGTCGGGCTGAGGGAGACCGAGAAGTCGTTGCCGGGCGGGTTCACCGTGCAGGTCGCCTCGCCGTTCTGCGCCGGGACGTTGACGGCGGCCCACGCGGCCTTGGTCGCGTTGACCTCGACGCAGCTGTTCGGGAAGAGCTGCTTGGCCGCGGCCACGGTGGTCAGGCGCGCCTTGGCGTGCGTCCACGGAGCGGTCTTGCTGTTCAGGCCGCCCATGAAGATCTGACCGGCCTTCTGCAGGCCGATGCCGGTCAGGCCGGCCGGTCCGGAGCAGACGGTGCTGGCGGGCTTGCCGGGCGGGTTGGTGCCCTCGGCGAGCAGGTAGAACCAGTGGTTCTGCGGTCCGGCCGCCGCGTGCACCTCGGTGTTGGGGATCGAGGAGCTGTAGCAGTTGGGGTCGCCGAGCGCACCGGGGTTGTACATGTTGCGAATCGGCCCCTGGCCGACCAGGTTGACCTCCTCGCCGACCAGGTAGTCCGGCGGGTCGGCGGCGTTGGCGGCGAAGTGCTCGGTCAGCGCGCCGAAGATGTCGCCGGTCGACTCGTTCAGGCCGCCGGCCTCGTTGCCGCTGCCCGCCCCGCCGGAGCCGGAGAACTGGAAGATCGCGTGGCCGTACTCGTGGCCGACCACGTCCATCGGGGTGGCCTGCTGGTTGCTGGCCTGGTTGTGGCCGAAGTTGGTGTAGGACCCGTTCCAGTAGGCGTTGACCTCGTTCAGGCCGACGCGGGAGGGGAAGGCGCCGCCGGAGCCGGTGAACCCGTTACGGCCCAGCCAGTCGCGCAGCATGTCCCATTCCTTCTGCGCCGCGTACATGGCATCGACGCAGGCGGTCTCCAGGCTGGTGCCCTGGCCGTTGCCCCAGGCGTCGTCGGTCCCGGTGTAGGCCGAGCCGTTCTGGCCGCCGCAGCGCAGGCCGGGACGGGTGGCGTCGGTCATCGAGTACGAACTGCCGGAACCCGAGGTCTGGATGGCCAGCGGGCTGCCGTTGTAGAAGCCGTTTCCGGTGCCGGCGCGGACGTCGTCGTAGGAGTCCGCGATCGACCCGTCGAGGGCGTCCACGAAGACGTGCAGGACACTCGGGGCCTCCTTGGTGGCGCCGGTGACGACCACCTCCCACGCCAGCCTGGGCTGCCTGCCGGCCGCGTGCACGACCAGCCGGGGGGTGCTCACGCTCTCCACGGTGGGCAGCTCGCCGCGGGCGGTGACGGCCGCGCTGGCGGCGTCGATCCTGCTCTTGACGCCTACCTCGATCCTGGCTCGCTGGCCCGAGGCCACGGACCCGACCTCCTGGCCCGTCCTGTCGGTGGTGACGATCACGTCACCGCCGTAGACGGGCAGCCCGCGGTGGGTACGGGAGTAGGTCAGGTACTGCAGGCCGCGGGTTCCCACGATGGTGTTCGTGAGCGTGAACTCGTCCTGCGCCGTCTTGAACAGGGCCTCGGACCTGGCGGCGAGGGCGCCGCCGGCGCTGGAGACCGCGCGCCTGCGGGATTCTGGATCCGGCGGCGCGAACGCCGGCGGATCTGCGGACATGGTGCGGGCGGCGATGCCCGCGGGGGCTGTGGCGGCGCCGGCGGCGCTCACCACCGAGGTCGTGGTCATGGCGACGGCGGCCAGTACGGCGACCGCGCCCAGTTTGACCTTGGGATTCACTCGGGGTGACTCCTCTCGGTGTCCCTTGGGGGGTTGGAGGGATGCAAGGAGCCCTGGCGTTTTGGGCTGGACCAAAGCTGACACCGTGAGCGCGGGACGAGTACCCTACGAAATTGCATAACTTCGCGATATAGACGGCTAAACAGGTGTAGAAAGCGGCACGTGGCGCCTCAGCCATGACGTGTAGACGGGGGCGCGCCGCACCTCGGCCCAGTAGGTCCTGGTGACGGCCTGGACCAGTTCGTGTCCGCACCGGGCGACCGGTCCTTGCTCGGTCCACCCGATCATGTGCCGGAAGCGCAGCGGGGTCCCGGCGAGTGGCCGGATGGCGATTCCCGGGTGGCCCTTGCTGGTGGCCTGGAACATGCCGACACACCGGGCCGAGGAGATGAGGTCGACGGCAAGGCTGAGGTCGGCGGAGTAGGCGACCTTCGGGGTGAAGCCCTGCCGGGCGCAGGCGGACCAGAAGTGTTCGCGGTGCCCGGCCTCGACCAGTGCGTGCATGACCCAGTCCTCACCGGCGAGATCACGCAGCTCGATCTCCTCCTGCCGGGCGAGCAGGTGGGAGGCGGCCACCCCGACGAAGATCGGCTCGACGGCCACGCCCGCGTAGACCACTCCCGGAGGCGGGAGGAGCTCGTGTCCCGGATAGTCGCCGAGGGTGGCGAGCTCCAGGCGCCCGGACTCCAGGAGCCCGGGCAGCAGGTCCATCGCCTCCTCGGTACGGACGATGACGTCGGCACCGTCCAGCAGTTCACCAAGGCACCCGATGACGTTTATCGCTAGATGGCTGGACATGCAGCCCAGGCGAATCCTGATTTTCTCCGGGGGCTGCTCGGCGTAGCGCATGCCGTCCCGCCGTAACTCGTCGAACGCCGGCAGCAGCGACCGTGCCCTGATCAGCACCCATGCGCCGAGATCGGTGGGCCGCGCCCCCTCCCGGCCTCGCTCGAACAACGGCCCGCCGAACATCCGCTCGATGCGCCGCAACTGCGTGGCGAGCGCGGGCTGCGACATCTTGAGTGCGACGGCCGCCTTGGAAATGCTGCCCGAATCGGCGATCGCACAGATTGCTCGTAGGTGACGCACCTCTAGGTCCACGCCGGGAGCTTAATAGTAAAGAATCTTTCCGGTAAGACCCAAGTTTCAGCGTTATCTAGCAAGGAACCCCGGGCGTTCACGCCCGGGAGGAAACGCTTCCCGGTCCTGGAGTTGTGAACATCCGGTCGTTGGTCCGGGCGCTCCTGGTTTTCGATGTATTTTTTGATAAGGCTCAAAAGGGCGCCGCCGCAGGAGGCGGCGACGTAGGACGGAGACCGCAAGCGGCCGCCCCGCAGATACCTGTGGACAGCGGGATACTCCTTGCGCAGCAGGCGGGCCGAGATGCCCTTGAGGGAATCGACCAGGGCCGCAAGGACGACCTTGGGCGGGCAGCCGACGAGCAGGCGGACATGGTCGCGTTCGCCGTTGAACTCAACAAGCCGCACACCTCGATCATGATTTCTTCGCAGCGGCGCGGCGGCGCGGCGGTTCGCCGGTGAAGACCCCGCACCGATGCCCGGGTGTGAAGACCGAATGCGCGTGCAGCGTGCGGACAACGGTTCGGCCCCGGCGCAGGTCGGATTCCTATCACGGTGACATGGGCCAAAGGATAGTTTGGGCGCTGTGAAGCTGGTGGTGCAGGTGAGACTCCTGCCGACGCCCGAGCAGGCGGCGGCGCTGGAGGCGACCTTGTGCGCGGTCAACGCCGCGGCCACCTGGGTGGCGGCGCTCGCCCACCACCGGCGGGTATTTCGCAACCACGACCTGCGCCGGCACGCCTACGGGCAGATCAAGGACGACTACCGGCTGGCGGCCCAGGCCGCGCAGCATGTCATCAAGAAGGTCACCGACGCCTACGCCACGCTGCACGCCAATCTCCGCAACGGCAACCTGGGCAAACCTGGCTCCATCCGGCGTGAGCGGGTCTTGGCCACGCCGATCGTCTTTCGCCCCGGAGCGGCCCAGCCGTTCGACGACCGCTGCCTGTCTTGGCAGATGGAGGCGCGGACAGTGAGCATCTGGACCACGCGCGGGCGGATGAAGAACGTGGCGTTCACCGCCTCGGCCGAGCAACTCCAGACGTTGGCCGCCTACCGCAAGGGCGAATCGGACCTGCTGTACCGCGACGGTATGTGGTTTCTCATCGCCACCTGCGACATTCCCGACCGGCCGGTCGCCGCCCCGGATGGATTCCTGGGGGTGGATCTGGGGATCGTCAACATCGCGACCACCAGTGGCGGGGTTCGCCACAGCGGCAAGGCCCTGAACGCGGTCCGCCACCGCCACCGGGAGTTGCGCCGCCGCCTGCAGGCCAAGCAGACCAAATCCGCCAAACGGCTGCTGAAGCGGCGCCGCCGGGCCGAGGCCCGGTTCGCCGCGAACACCAACCACATCATCGCCAAGCAGATCGTGACCGAGGCTGCACGCACCGGGCAAGGCATCGCCCTGGAAGACCTCCAGGGCATCCGCGACCGGGTACGGCTCCGCAAGCCCCAGCGGGCCACCCTGCACTCATGGAGCTTCCACCAGCTCGGCTCCTTCATCGCCTACAAGGCCGCCCGCCAGGGCGTCGCCGTTGTGCACGTCGATCCGGCCTACACCTCGCAGGCCTGCTCATCCTGCGGGCACGCGGACAAGAAGAACCGGCCCGACCAGGCGACCTTCTCCTGCACGTCGTGCGGCTTCGCTGAGCACGCCGACGTCAACGCGGCCCGCAACATCGCCTCGCGCGGGGTGGCGGGCTGGGCAGTGAGTCACGCTGCCGACGACGCGGCCTGAACCGTCGAACCCATCGACGGCGAGGAGCTGCACGCTCGGTCGTTTACGGCCGAGAAGCAGACATGCGGCACGCATGCGTTCCTGGCCGCCGAGATCGCCGGCCGCGGCGCCGGTGAGCAGACCGCCTCTTTACCGCGCGAGCAGCGGGAGCGCCGGGAAGGCGTGGTCCTGCCACAGCAGCCGCGAGGTCTCTTCCGGGTAGGCGGTGACCATCGACGGCGTGCCGAAGAGCCGTGCGAGGCGGTGGCCGGCGTCGTACGCGGGCCAGCCCGGGTCGCCGTGAGCGGCGAACGCCGTCCACGCCCCGCGGATCTGCGCGGACAGCTCCTCCGCCACCGGGAAGGGCGGGTCACCGATCAACATGGCGGGCTGTCCGCTGCTCAGGTTGCCGAAGACGAGCGGCACGTCCAGGCCGTGGCAGGCGCCGAGGGCACCACCCAGTCCCGGGGCGGACCAGGTCAGTTCGTAGAGGTGGGCCTGGCCGCCGCCGGCGATCTGCGCGTCGGCAAGGTGGAGGCTCGGCATGCGGAACAACCAGTCCGCGTTGACCAGCTCGTACAGCTCCTCATCGGCCGCGGCCGGGAATGCCTCCCGGTACCGGCGTGCACCGTCCGGGCCGGGGGCGAGCATGTGCAGAGCGGTCTCGGTCTGCTCGGGCGTGACCTGGCCGAGCACGCCGTCGATCAGGCTGAACAACCGGTGCTCGTCACGAGTGTGCCCGACGAGAAGTCCGACGTCCCGGGCGGCGCCGTCAGCCAGCGCCTGCCAAGGGGGCGCCGGCAGGACGTCACCGTCGACAACCGGTGCGAACGGGATCGGCCGGTGTGTGATCTGCCCCCAGCGCTCTCGCCACTGGACCATCTTGGCGAAGACCGCGTCGCCCGCGGCGGGCAGCCGGGCCGGGGCCACCGCCGACAGGCCAGACACCGTGGGCCGTACCCCCAGCTCGGCGGCGCAGGCGGCGGCGATGTCGGCGGCCAGCTCGGGGGAGAAGAACGTCCCCGGCACGCTCTGCGCCACCGCCCGGCGAAAGAGCCCGGCGGCACGCGGCATGGCGAGCAGCGCGGCGATCGATCCGCCACCCGCCGACTGGCCGAAGACCGTGACCCGGCCCGGATCGCCGCCGAACATCCGGATGTTGTCCCGCACCCACTGCAAGGCCGCGACCTGGTCGAGCAGTCCCCGGTTGGCCGGGGCTCCGCCGATCTGCGCGAAACCCTCAATACCGAGACGGTAGTTGAGGGTCACGACCACGGCTCCGCTCCCGGCCAGGTGCCCGGCGTCGTATTCCGGGAGGCTGGAGTCGCCCAAGGCGTAACCGCCGCCGGGGATCCACACCATCACCGGGAGCCCCGCCGCCGGATCCGGTTCCGGTGTCCAGACGTTGACCGTCAACCAGTCGTCGCCGGCGGTGTCCTGAGACACCCTGAGCACGCCGGACTGCGGGGGCGGCGGGCCGTACGCGACCGCCGGGCGCACACCGTCCCAGCTGCGCACCGGCTGAGGCGCGGCGAACCGGAGGGCGCCGACCGGCGGCTCGGCGAACGGGATGCCGCGGAAGACCGCCAGGCCCGCCTCCCGGCCACCGCGGAGGACGCCGGCCGCCGTATGGACTTCCGGCTCGGACTCGGACGGCCTGCTGGATGCGGTGACGGCCATTCTGCGGTTTCCTCTCCGGTCCGGCTAGGCCGAGCATCCCAATGCGCGCCGTCCGCGGGCAAACCGTTTAGGCCTCTTAGCGCTGGGCTTCTATGACCTCTCTGGCCCCGGGACCTGGGTCTATCGGCTGGTGCTCCGGCTTCTGCGAACGTTGACGAGACTTCGAGGATTCCGAAGGTCTCTCGTCCTGGTCGTTCGTCTTGCGAAGGTGAAGGCGAGTGGCCGCCCGGTCGAGATAGGAGATCGGGGTGAACGGCTCGAACGACAGGGCGTCGCAGGTCAGGCATGCGGCCTCCCTTCTCCGTGCTCGCGGCCGACGTCGGCCGTTTCCCGGCCGGTGGACAAGGGCCTTTCTCGCTTTCGGCCGTTCCTTTAGTCTTCCTTCTCGTGTTCCGACGATCATGGATGCTCTGGGCCGCAGCCATGCTGACCGCGCTCGCTCCCAGCCTTTACTTCTGGGTCTCGTCGCTGCTGTCCGGAGACGACGGCACCCGGTACTACGCGTACATGTTCTCGGGGCGGTGCACGGGCGCTCAGATCCACTCACTGATCCCGGAGTACCTGATCTCGCGACTTCCGCTCTTCGGCTACGGCAGCGCACCGCTGCTTGTCCTGGCGCTGGCCGGCTGGTACGTGGGCGTACGGACCGGGCGGGACCGGCTCGGCAGGGTCGTCGCCCGCTGCGCGGCCGCGGTTCTGCTCCTCCGGCGCCTGCCCGATCTGCTGCTGCTCTCGCTCGACGGGGCGCTCGGCCCACAATGCCTGAACTCCTGGGGGCCGCCGGAGCTGATGAACGCGCAAGCGGGCTGGGACCTCTACCACTTGCTGCCTCCGGCCCTGGTCCTGCTCGCGATACAGCTCCCGCGGCGGGCGTTCGTCCGGCGCGGCCGCCTCGCGCGCACGACCGCCATGCTCCTGACCGTGACGGCGACCCTGCTCGTCACGGCTCAGGCGGCCCCCTCCGGCAAGGTGAGCACCGAGGGCGAGCTGGACTGCGCCGGTTTCGGCGATGGCACGGTCAGGGGGGCTGAGCGAGGTGGAGAAGACGTTCCTGTGCGAGGTCCGCGGCTACCACAGCTTCTACGGCGACGGTGGCATCGAAGGCTGGCAGGACGCTCCCGACCGGGTGGTTGTGACGCAAGGACACCACCTGTGTGGTGTGGCCACCCGGTATGGCGGCGATACCGGCGCACCGGCCGTGCGGGACGCGCCGCACGGGCCACTGGCGCACGCGCTCGGCCCGCTGTGCCCCGCGGTGGCCCGGTGGCAGGAGCAGGAGGGCGCGCGCAGGCAGGCTGAGGAGGCGGCGTACCACGCGGCCAAGGAAAAGGCCTGCGGTCGGCATCGCCCGCACCGCCCGAAGATCAAGCCGGTACGGCAGGGCCGCGCCACCATGTGGACCGAGTTCTGGACCATCCACGGATGGGAGGAGGGATACGAGGGCACTGTCCCGGAGCTGGTCGAGGAGCTGGTCGGCAGCGAGCGCGGCGGGCTGGCGATCTGGGCGTCCGACGAGATCGGCCACGCGTGCGTCACCGTCGAGTCCTACCGCCGACAACCGCCGCTGGAGATCAAGGGATGGGACGAGGTGGTACAGGTCGGCTACGACAGCCCCGGCGGTGCTCTGACTCTGTCCGACGGCAACGGAAAGAGCCTGACCGGCCTGACGGCCGCGGGGCCCGGGGCGTACCGGGTGCGGGTGCACCTGCGCGGGCGCAGGCTCGTCTACCAGGTGCCGGACCCGCCTGACGGCGCCGTGGAGCTTCTGATCATGGTGTTCCCCGGCGAGCAGAAGAAGCCGGTGGTCTACCGATAGAGGGGGCAGGCCAAGTAAGCCGGCCCTCCGCTCCCGAACGTGACTCCAGCCGCCAGGTAGCCGATCCGTCGGCTTCAGCCTGGGTGCCTGAGGGTGTCGGGATCAGAAGATTTCCCGACATCCCCGCCAAGGGACCCCTCGGCGGCCTGGGAAACCGGACATCGGCGAACAAGCGACGCTCCGGACGGCTGATTTGGAGGCTGAATTGACGACCGTCTCCAACCCGAACACGATCAGGCAGAAGCCCCGACCAACCAGCCCCGTTCACCCACCCGTAACGATCACGAACCGTAATCTGAGCACTCACCCGGCTGCTTTGGGGCTGGGACGGCTTCGGAAGCGGAGGGCCTTGTCGAAGGCATCACGGTGGTGAAGATGTTCGGGCAGCAAGCGGCGGTTTCCTCCGCGACGGCCGCGTGTTGCTCTGGTGGTCGGCTGGTTCGGAGAGGTGGTGTCAGCGAGTGTCACACCCGCACGAGGGGTTAGCGCGAGCGCTGGCCGAGGCGGAGCAGCAGGTGCGCCTCTACCGGCGGCTCGTCGAGGCCGATCACGACCGCCACTCTCCCGGCCTGGCGAGCGCGTTGGACGCCCATGCCCTTCTCCTCGGCTTGTCGGCCCGTCGGGAGGACGCGGTGCCGGTCGCCCAGGAGGCCGTCGACCTCTACCGTGACCTGACCAGAAGGAAGCCCGGCGAATACGCCTCGGCCTTCGCCTCGTCGCTGATCAACCTCGGCAACCAGTTGGCCGAGCTCGGCCATCACCACCACGCTCTCGTTCCCATGCGAGAAGCCGTCGAGTTGTGTCGCCATCTCACCTCGGCCAGCCCGGAACTGGTCTCGTCACTGGAATTCATCGGCATCAAACTGGGCGAGATGGGTCGCCATGACGAGGCGCTCGACGCCCTCAACGAGGCAATGGACTTGCGCCGGCCGCTCATCGAAACGGGGAGGACGGAGCACGCCATCGACCACTGGACCGGGCTGGTCGCCCTCATCCACCAGTTGCACGAAATGGGCCGCGATGGCGAGGCGCAGCCGTACCAGCAGATGGCCGCCCGCTACCACCGCCGCATAGCGGCGACGCAGCCGGACTTCATCGCATTCCTCGACGAGCTGCTGAACGAGCACGGCTACTCCGTGACCGCGACCGGCTTCCGCCGCAACCCCGGTCACGGAGCGGCGGGCACGCCGAGCCGGGACTTGCTCGTCCGCCTGCACGAGCAGAACGAGGAGGGCATGCGGCTGATGCGGGCGGGACGCCTCGACGACGCCCTCGTTCTCCTCCAGCAAGTGATCGACGTCCCGAACGGAGAATCGGCCGCCGCCGCGATGGCATATCCGCTGCACAACCTCGCTCTCGTGCTGACGAAGCTCGGCCGATACGGCGAAGCCCTCGGCCCTCTCGACCGTGCCGTGCACATCCACCGCGCCCTGGCGACATCCGATGCCAGGCGCCTGCCGCAGCTCGCCTCGTCCCTGAACAACCTCGGCTGGCTCCTCCTGGCGCTCAGCCGGTTCGAGGATGCCCTGGTCCCCCTGAACGAGGCCGTCGCTCTCTACCGCCGGCACGTCGAATCGCCCGACGGGCACGCACGCAGCCTCTACAACCTCGGCGTCGGGTTGGGGCACCTCCGGCGCCACCGCGAGGCCGTGACCGCGGCCGAGGAAGCCATCGACCTGCTGCGCCCGCTGGCCGCCTCCGACCCCGGCGCTCATCGCGCCAGCCTCGCGGACGCGCTGACCTGGCTCGGCAAGCAGCTCAGGCACCTTGGTCGCGACCGCGAGGCCCGCGCCGCAGAGCGTGAGGCCAGGCGCCTCTAGGGCCTGTACGGACTTCGGACCTTTCGTCTCGCCACCACAAGCCGTACGCCGGCTACAAGCTGGTGCGCTGCCGCAGAGTGTCCGTGTACTGCCCGATGTCCAGCCCTTTCCCGGTGGCCCACCCGTCATCGTGACAGGTCGCCAGATGTCGGTCGGCCGCGTCGCCGATCAGCGACACCACCGTGCCGGTCTCGCCCCTGGCCCGCATGCGGTCGACCAGCTCCAGCGCCGCCCACAACGCGGTGCCCGACGAGGCGCCAACCGGCAGCCCGGTGACCTCGCGGATATGCCGGGCCGCCGCCACACTGGCCGCGTCGGGCACGGGGACGACCAGGTTCACGAGGTCGGGCCGGAAGCCGGGCTCGACGCGTGGCCGTCCGATGCCCTCGATCCGCGAGGGCATCCCGGTGCCGTAGTCGGGCACGTCGAGGGTCCATCCCGGGAAATAGGCCGAATTCTCGGGATCCGCCACCGCGACCCGGCAGCTCTCACCGTGGGACTGGATCCACTGACCGAGGGTGGCCGAGGTCGCTCCGGTACCCGCGCCCGTCACCACCCAGTCCGGCCGCACCTGCCCGAACAGCTCCTCCGCCAGGTCGTGCGGCGCGGCCCGCCCGAACTGGTCCAGGAAGTGCCCGTCGATCTCCCGTGCGGCGTTGTAGATCGCCAGCGGCGGCGTCACGAACCGGCACTCCCCGCCCAGTTCCTCCACCGGCCGCGCCCGCGCCTGGCTGCGCTCACCCGGCATGACCACGATGTACGGCAGGCCGAGCCGCCGCGCGAACCATGCCTGCGCCACGGCCGCGTTGCCGCCGGTCGCCTCCACCACGGTCATACCCTCGGCGATCGACCCGTCGAGCACGGCCCGGCGGAACAGTGCCCTGGCGTGCCGGTGCCGCAGGCTCCCGGTCGGCTGCACGGACTCGTCCTTCAGCAGCAGCCTGATCCCGGGCGCCGATACCGGGAAGTCGATCAGCGGGGTGGGCTCGCCCACCGCCAGCACGTCGAGCGCTCGCGTGTGCCAGTTCACCGTTCCACCATGTCAGGCGCCGCCCGAAAGATCGCGTCCGTTCGCCACGAGCGAGCCGGTCAGGGAATCCGCACGTTTCCCCTGAGGTGACCGTCGCGGTTGCCCGATCAGCCCGGGTGCGGATAAACAGTAAACGACGCAGGATGGAACACCGCCGTAGCCAGGCAGGGCACGGCGTACGACCACTCCGATCTGTCCTTGGCTCACCTCCGGCCAGGCCACGAAGAACCGGTTACGCTCCGCGTCCGATCTCTCACTGATTTGTGCGATCGTCGTACAGTGAGGATATGGGCATGCTTACCGTGCAGATCGATACGGAGACAGAGGACGCTCTGGCCGAACTCACCTCCGACGGCAGATCTCTCGCGGACGTGGTCCGCGATGCCATCCGTCAGGCCGCATGGCGCCGACAGGAACAGCAGGCCCAGCGCGACGCCGAGAGGCTGGCAGGCGACCCCGCCGACCGCGCCGAAGCCCAGGCGATCATGCAAGACATGGATGACCTACGCGCGTGGTGACGTGTACCGGCTGCGAGCGCCGAAGAACACGGTAGGACACGAGCAACGCGGCGAACGCTTCGCCATCCTCCTCCCGCCGGATCGGCTCGCACACATCTCCACGATGCTGGTCGCTCCCACATCGACGAGTGCGGCACCGAGCATCTTCCGCCCGGAGATCGAACTCGACGGCACCACGACCCGGGGTGATGGTCGAACAGACCGTGGCGATCGACCCGATCCGCCTTGGAGACTTCGCCGGGCGGCTTTCTCACTATGAGCTGGACAAGGTCAGTAAGGCTCTTCGCCTGGTCTTCGCTCTCTCCCCATAACGAAGCGCAACATCGGGGCAGCCTTGGCCCCCGCCGAAAACAACCACCACCGGCCCGCCGCACCCCTCACCGTCGGCCCGGCAAAAGCGCCGCCCCGCCCTCCGCTCAGGCAATCATCCGATCTTCCCGCCCCGGTCTCACCTCGATTCGGCAATGGACCGAACAGCAATTCCGGCACGGCACAGAGGTGGGAGTGGCGACCTCACAGCGAAGCACAACAGGTGACAAGCGGTCTGTCTGCGCTGACAACGGTCGCGGAGGAGGCTGCGCAGACAGACCGCATGTGCTCAGGCGGCGAGTTCGCTGTGCAGTTGGTCGCGGAACTGGCGGACCATGATGCTGCCGCTGTACGGGTCCAACTCGTCGGCGAATTTCTGGGTGAGTTCGGCCGCGCGGGCGGAGATCAGCGCCTTCGTCATCGGAATCGCGGCCCGAGCCATGTCGATGGCCTGCTCCAGCTCACCCATGCCGAGGTAGCCCTCGGCAGCGTGGATCTGGTTGAACTGGGCGGTTCGGGGATGCGTTCGCGGTACTCGGTCACGGCTGCTTCCGCAAGACCTACTGCTCGCCGGTACTCGCCGAGCATGCTCCAGCAGTGACCCGCCGTTGAGATGACCTCGCTGCACGGGCGCAAGCGAACGCCGTCGACGGACATGCGGGACACCGGGGTCTTTGTCGGGAGCAGCGCTATGCGATCACCTGCACCCAGGTGCCGACATGGCCGACCGGACTCTCCTCGGCAGTCGCACTGGACTACGCCGTGAGCAGTCGCGACCCGTCATGCCGCAGAGGCCTACGAGTCCTCGACAAAACCATCACAAGTGAGGCCAAGTGCGCCACAAGGGTGAACAATCACCATCGGTGACCAATCCGGCATTTCGGACATTCCTTATGAAGGAGCATGCTGCTTCGCCACTGAACAGGCGTCAACTCCTTCCCGCCCTGCCGGGACAGGAAGGAGCTATCTCACCGGACGAGGATGGCGCGAGCGCACAGTCCGGTCTTACCGAAGACGGTCGCCGCCCTCCTATCAGGTCGAGCCTGTTACCCGAGGAGGGCGCGAAATGGGGTCAACCCGTCAGGAGCGATCCCCGGCGGCCACGTGAAACACGGTGGCAAAAGGACCGAGCGCGAACCGTCTTGACATCTGTTTTCCCGCCTAAGGGCCTGAAGCCCGGCGTAAATCCTACTACACACCACCGAACCGCACCGACTGCACGGCCTGGAATGAGGAATTTCTCTTGAAGAGACTTATCAGGCGTACCTTCGCACGATGGGCGGCGTTGCCGCTGGCCACTGCGATGGTCGGCGCTCTCGCCCCGCCCGCGCACGCGATCGCCGCATCCCCACCGAAACCGTCTCCGGGCAAGGAGGTGGCAGCCTCCGCCTCCAACAGCCCATTCATCGATCTCGGCAGCCTCAAAACGATCCAGGGCCTGGTCGGAGGCATCAACAACAAGGGGCAGGTCGCTTCGGCGATCAACCGCACGTCGAACCCGATAGAGGCGAAGCTCGGAGCCGTGCTGTTCTCCGGGGGCTCTTTCACAGACATTCACGCGGGCCTTGGCGACGTCGGTTACAGTCGCGCCCGGGACGTCAATGACGACGGCACCGTGGTCGGCACCTATGGCGCCCATTCGCAGTCCTTCGTCTTCAAAGACGGTGCGGTAACGCGCATGGACCCGCCGCTGGCGACGGCCATCAACAACAAGGGGCAAGTCGTGGGCCCGGGATGGATACGGGACGCCGACGGCTCCGTGCTGAGACTTCAGTCCTGGAAAAATCAGCGCATCGAGGCCTCTTCGCTGAACAACTCCGGCTCCGTGGTCGGTGGCGCGGACATGAACCCCGACCCGAGAGTGGTGGACTACCGGGCCTTCCGCACCAGACCCGGCGAGCCGGTCAACCCCATACGAGACCGCCTGGAGTACATGGGAAGCACGATCGCGTTCGACATCAACGACAAAGGACAGGTCGCAGGCTACGGGACGGACATGGACGATGGCTACGTCCCGCTGATCTGGGATGCGAACGGCACACCCGAGGTGCAACAGACAAGCTGGGGCGGCATGGTGGATGCGATCAACAACGCGGGCATCGGGGTCGGAAGGATGTACGAACAAAATCGCACATTGACGGCCGCGATATACACGGAGGGGCGCGGCATCGACCTGAACACTTTCGTTAGGGGAAATACCAGATTGACATTGACGGCGGCGACCGGAATCAACGACGCCAACCAGATCACCGGCATCGCGAAGGATTCCGACAACGTCGCCCATGCTTTCCTGCTCGATCTGGGAGCTCCCTTCCCAGAAGTCAAGTGGATAGATATCCAAAGCGCGAGATATCCAAATGAAAGCGATTATTCGGAAGTCAACGGCGCAGTTGTCGACGGCAACGCGATGCGCATCGGCATCGCCCTCAAGAACGCAAGTCCACACCCCGTGACCGTACAACTGCAGGCATATCATTCTCCTGATCCCGGGCACGACAACCTGGGAACGCCCATACTGGATGAACCACAGGAAGAATCCATCCCGCCACTGGGTTCACGGGACACGTATTTGAAATGGTCACCGAAGAAGACCTCTGGAATCGCCTGGGAAAAGGGCGAGCCGGTCTCACGCCGCTACGTGAAAATACAGCTCCTCGTCGGCGGCGTCGAGAAGTTCTACGTCGAAAAACATTTCGACGTCATACCGAAGCCGGCGGTCCTGGTGCACGGCTGGAAGAGTGACGCCCAGGCCGCCTGGGGCGACACCGGCGAGATCCTCAAAAAGATACATCCCCAAATGGGGGTGTTCGCGATCGGTGACGGCCAGTTCGACGAGCACGGCGGCACGCTCGACACCGGCACAGACTCGGAGCCGTTCCGGCGTACCAAAATGCTCTGGGAGAACGTCGACGAGATGGCAAAGTACATCGAGAACGTGCGCAAGCGGACGGGTGCGTTCCAGGTCGATGTCATCGCTCATTCGATGGGCGGACTGATCGCCCGGCAGTACATCCAGACCAAGATGCCGCGCGTGGGAGGTACGCCATCCTTCACGACCGGCCGGCCCGCGGTGAACCGGTTGCTGCAGATGGGCACCCCCAACATGGGAAGTTGCCTCGCGGACATACTCGTGGAGGCGGCCAACCTGTGGGGCGCCCCCGTTCCGTACTTCCCGGCCACGTACGAGCTCACCACGGATTACATGGACGGTGTGTTCAACCGCAGGTATCTGGATCTCAAAGACGTGCGGCCCTCCAACCTGGTGGGCGTGGGCAGGGCGGTGCTCTGTGGCCTGACTCCCCCTGACGGTGACGGAATCGTTCCGGTGTTCAGTTCACGGTTCATCTACCCGGACACCCCCAGGACCGACACGGCGCACACGTCGATGACCTCCTCGGAGCCGGACTTCCTGTCCTACATCAAGCCGCGGCTCGCCATGGCGCCGGGCACGACCGGCACCGCGGGGCCGACCGGCCCGGGACCGAAGAACGACGCCACCTTCGAGTCCGGCATGGAATCGACCGCGAAGCCCGGCGCGGAAACCGCGGCCAAGGCCACCGGTGATGCGGATGCGATGTCGACGTTCGCCACGCCGTCCACCGCGGTGGAGCCGGGCCAGACGGTGAGCGTGCCGTTGAACGTTCCGCAGGGCACGGCGTTCGGCGTGACGGGGGTGTTGCCGTCGACGGTGGGACTGGTGTTGCGTGATCCGTCCGGCAGGCCGGCCGCGCAGTACGCGGCGGGCAGCGAGCAGGCCACGCAGCCGATTCAGGGGTTGAGCGTGGCCGCCCCGCAGGCGGGCACGTGGAAGCTGGAGGTCACGAACTCCGCGGCCGAGCCGGTCACGGCCACCCTGGGAGCCTGGATCACGGGCAACCCGGTGAAAGTGTCGGTGGTGAAGGCCGAGCAGTCCTCTGACGAGGGCCGGGTGCGGGTGATCGCCGGTGTGACCGACGCCGGTACGCCGATCACCGGTGCGCCGGTGAAGGCCATCCTGCTCGGGATGGACGGCACGCGCCATGAGGTGGCGTTGGAGGACGACGGGAACAACGACGACGGCGTGTACGGCGGTACGTCCGAACCCCTGGGCGACGGCGTGTACGGCATCACCGTCAGGGCCGACACCGCGGCGGGGTTGCGGAGTGCGCGTGGTGTGGTCGAGGTGAAGAAGCCGGACCTGCGGGAGTTCGAGCTGACGTTGTCGGCGCAGCCGGGGGGTTCGGTGTCGGCGTCGCCGGCGCGGGATGTCCACCGGTCCGGGAGCGAGGTGACGATCAGCGCGACGGCGGATGCGGGGCGGATGCCGCTGGGATGGATCGTTGATGGTGAAGAGCGCCCTGCCGGGACGTTGAAGCTGGTGATGGACGGCCCGCATACGGTGGTGGCACGGTTTGGGTCCTATACGGTGACCGAGCTGGGCGGCGCCGGTGGCGCGAGGGCGTGGGACACACGCGCGGTGGCGTTGAACGATCGTGGTCAGGTCGCGGCCACGGTGATGTACGGGGCGCATGCGCAAAAGAGTCGTGCGGTGCGCTGGCAGGGGGGTGAGTTCACCGAACTGGGTGGTCTGCCGTGCACCGATGGCTCCTCTCCTTCCGATCAGTGTCATGCGGAGGCCACGGGGATCAACGAGGCCGGGGACGTCTCGGGCTTCGCGGTCACCTCGGTGGGTGAGGACAAGGTGCAGCGCGCCGTGCTGTTCGGCAAGGATGGGCAGGTCACCGACCTGCAGCGGTCCGGGTCCGGGTCCGGTGTGGCCGTGGATGTGAACGACAACGGTCAGGTGTTCGGTGCCAAGGACGGTGAGCTGGTGATGTGGGACAGGGGGACCGCGGTTCGGCTGCCGGCCACCCCGCCGTTCTACGACAACGTTTACCGTAACGTTCCGGGTTATCCCAGCCCGTCGCTGCCGCGGATCAACGCGCGTGGCGCTGTGGCCGGTGCGTATGTGTATGAGACGGGTGTCTTCGGGGATCCCGTTGGCTGGAGTCCGGCGGTCTACCAAGACGGGGTCACCACCAAACTGGCGCCGCAGACCTCGGATTGCCCGCACAACCACGGCGTCGCGTACGACATCAACAACGCCGGTGTCGCGGTGGGTGCGATGATGTGCGTCGTTCACACCCAGCAGCACGCTTATGTGTGGCGGGACGGTCAGGCGACCGATCTGGGCGCGGGGGATGCGAGCGCGGTCAGCGACAGTGGTCTGGTGGTCGGTCGTGCGATCGATCCGGACGTCTCCACTCCGTTCAGGACGGTCTATGAGCCGGTGGTGTGGTTGGAGGACGCCAAGTTCCCGTTGGCGGATCTGTTGCCTCGGCCGTTGTGCCCGCAGGAGGAGGCCGACACGAAGGTGCCGTGTGTGGGCTTGTCGTGGTTGTACGACGTCAATTCCTCGGGGCAGATCGTGGCGCAGGGTTTCGTCCGTGACCGTTCGGCCTCGCAGGAGGGGTTTGTCCAGTCCCCGCGGTCGTTCCTGCTGACCCCGACGACGGCGCGGGCGGATCTGGAGGTGAGCGCGACGGTGTCGGCCGGTGAGCCGGGGCCGACCTCGACGGTGACCTGGACGGCCACGGTGACCAACAAGGGGGATGACAGCGCGACCGATGTCCGGCTGGATGTGTTCGTTTCGCAGGGGGTCACCGGTGCGGCCTGTGAGACCTGGCGGGGTACGTGCGTGCCGATCAATGGCGGCTTCCGTAACGCGGTCAAGGTGCTGGAGCCGGGGTGGTCGGCCACTGTCGAGGTGAGCGCGACCGTCCCGGACGGTGCCGCTGAGGGCACCGAGTTGAAGACGAAGGTGATGGCGGCCAGTTTGGCGGTGTCCGACCCCGAGATCGACAACAATGGGGCGGAGGTCGTCTCGAAGGTTCGTCCGCTGTTGAACACCGTGGGGGTCAACTGGCCGGAGCCGGTGCAGGTGGGTCAGGTCAGCCATTCTTATGTGGTGAAGTTGACCAACCGGCTGAACGACCCGATCCCGTTGAAGGTGATCGCGGTCAGTGGGCCGTTCACGCAGACCAACGCCTGTCCGGTGGAGTTGGAGGTCGGTCAGGTGTGTGCGGTGGAGCTCGTGTTTGCTCCCAGTGTGGAGGGAGCGGCCAGTGGGGCGCTGACTTTCACCACCGCTGATGATGCGCAGCCGGCGTTCACCGTGCCGTTGACCGGTCAGGGTGCCAAGGCGGGCAGCGCGCCGGTGGTGCAGGTGCCGGCCGAGCCGGTGCGGGGTCAGGTGGGCAAGCCGTTCACTTTGGAGGTTTCCTTCACCGATTCTGATTCCGATGCCGCGGAGACTCATACCGCCCGGGTCGTTTGGGGTGACGGGCCGCCGGTGCCGGCGGAGGTGACCCAGCGGCCTGGTGGGGGCGTCGTCCGGGTGACTCGGACGTTCACCACCCCGGCCGGCGGCATCGCCCTGGTGATGGTCACCGATGGCAGCGGCAAGACCGGCACGGCCGACGTGCCTTATGTGATCGAGGAAACGGCCCCCAACCAGCCGCCGAGGGTGCTCGACGGAGAATCCGATGTCGAGCTCACGGTGGGCGAGACGCTGCGGCGCACCGTGACCTTCACCGACCCCGACTCCACCTCCTGGGCGGTCACGGTGGACTACGGCGACGGGTCCGGCCCCCAGCCGGTGACGCCCACCGCCGCCAAGCAGGTCACGCTGGAGCATCAGTGGGCCACCCCCGGGACCTATCCGGTCACGGTGAAGATCACCGACGACGGCGGCCTGGAAACCGCAGCCACCTTCCAGGCCGTGGTCAAGGCGGTGGAGACCCCGAACCAGCCCCCCGTGGTGAGCTTGACCGGGCCGGACACCATCGCGGAGGGCTCGGCGTGGCGGGCGGAGGGATCGTTCGACGACGGCGACTCCACCTCCTGGACGGCGACGGTGGACTACGGCGACGGCACCGGGCCCAGAGAACTGACGCTGGAGGGCAAGCGGCTGAAGCTGGAGCACACCGCAGCCGACGACGGTGAGCGCACCGTCACGGTGTCGGTGACCGACGACAAGGGCGCGACCGGCACCGCGACGCTGAAACTCCAGGTGACCAACGCCGCGCCGCAGGTGACCCTGAAGGAACCGGCGGTGGAGAAGGTCGTGCCGGTGGGCAAGGCGGTGCCGCTCAGCGCGTCGTTCACCGACCCCGGCGCCGCCGACACCCACACCGCCACCTGGACCGTCGGCGGGCGGCAGGTGACCGGTGCGGTGGCCGAACACGGCGGCACGGGCACCGTCAGCGGGTCACACGTGTTCACCAAGGCCGGGCGCTACCCGATCGCGGTGACCGTGACCGACGACGACGGCGGTGCGGCCACCGCCGACTCCATCGGCGGCAAGGTGGCGTACGTGCTGGTCTACGGCCCGGCGGGGTCGCTGGTCGGGGCCGGTCAGACGGTCTCTCCCACCGGGGCGTGCAAGCTCGGCGGCGAGTGCGCGAAGGAGGGCAAGGCGACCTTCACCGTCACCGCCCGCTACCGCCACAAGGACACCGTCCCCAGTGGTGTGCTGCACTACAAGGCTCCCGGGTTCGACCTGCGGGACACCGCCTACACCGTGCTCGTCGCCTCCGGCGGCACCGCGACCCTGCGCGGAGAGGGAAAGGTCAACAAGACCGTCGACGTCACCTACGAGATCACCGCGGTCGACTCCGGCAAACCGGCCGACCGCACCGACAAACTGCTGGTCAGAGTCTGGAAGAAGAACGGAGAGCTCATCTACGACAACAGCACCTCGCCCTCACCGGTGAGCGGCGTCATCCGCGTCAGCGGCTGAGACCGACACGTCCGTAGTCCTCGGCCCCTCGGCTGGGGCCACGGGCATCCGGCTATCCTCGAATCCGCCGGACGACCACGGGCCGACCTGTCCATGCCCTTCGGCAACGATCGCCGCGTTTCCCACCGGCCGACACGTTACCTGCGGCTTGGAATGTCTCGCTCCGTCTCGCCCTCGCGCCACGGCGTGGACCCGGACACCACGAGACGACTCACCCGGGGTCAGCTACGAGACCAAAAAAGATTCGGACGGCGATGTCGAGAATTCGTGGCCGGTTCCGTCCCCGCTATGAACGCGACCACAATGGGTCGCACCAGCACCGAGGAGAACCACGATGGCCAAATATCTACTGCTCAAGCACTACCGCGGCGCCCCGGCTTCGGTCAACGACGTGCGCATGGACCAGTGGACGCCGGAGGAGATCTCGGCCCACGTGCAGTACATGCACGACTTCGCGGCCCGGCTTGAGGAGACCGGCGAGTTCGTCGACAGTCGGGCGCTCGCCCCCGAGGGGGCGTGGGTCCGCTACGACGGCGAGGGGCGCCCGCCGGTCACCGACGGGCCGTTCGCCGAGACCAAGGACCTCATCGCCGGCTGGATGGTGATCGACGTCGACAGCTACGAGCGCGCCGTCGAGCTGGCCGGGGAGCTGTCGGCCGCCCCTGGGGCGGGCGGGAAGCCGATCCACGAGTGGCTCGAGGTGCGCCCGTTCCTGACCGCGCCGCCCACCATCACGGAATGACCTCATCATGAACGAGGCCCTGCTGAGGAGCCTCACCCCGAGCGTGCTCGGAATCCTCGTCCGCCGCGGAGCAGACTTCGCGGCGGCCGAGGACGCCGTGCAGGACGCGCTGGTCGAGGCGATCCGCGTCTGGCCGGCCGACCCACCGCGGGACCCGAAGGGCTGGCTGGTCACCGTGGCCTGGCGCAAGTTCCTCGACGCGACCCGGGCGGACGCCGCCCGCCGCCGGCGTGAGGACCTCGTCGACGAGGAGCCGGCGCCCGGGCCCGCGCCCGCGGTGGACGACACGCTCCAGCTCTACTTCCTGTGCGCCCACCCGTCGCTGACGCCGTCGTCCGCGGTCGCGCTCACGCTGCGCGCCGTCGGCGGGCTGACCACCCGCCAGATCGCCCAGGCCTACCTGGTGCCCGAGGCGACCATGGCGCAGCGGATCAGCCGGGCCAAGCGCACCGTCTCCGGCGTGCGGTTCGACCAGCCCGGCGATGTCGCCACCGTGCTGCGCGTCCTCTACCTGGTCTTCAACGAGGGCTACTCCGGCGACGTCGACCTCGCCGCCGAGGCCATCCGGCTCACCCGGCGGCTCGCGGCCGCGATCGACCACCCCGAGGTGGCGGGGCTGCTCGCCCTCATGCTGCTCCACCACGCCCGGTATGCCGCCCGGACCGCGCCCGACGGCAGTCTGGTGCCGCTCGCCGAACAGGACCGCGGCCGGTGGGACACCGCGTTGATCGCCGAGGGCGTCGGGATCCTGCAGGCGGCCCTCGCCCGCGACCGGCTGGGCGAGTTCCAGGCCCAGGCCGCCATCGCGGCACTCCATGCTGACGCACTTACCGCCGAGGAGACCGACTGGGTGCAGATCGTCGAGTGGTACGACGAACTCGCGCGCCTGACCGACAGCCCGGTCGTCCGGCTCAACCGCGCGGTGGCCGTCGGGGAGGCCGACGGACCGCGCGCCGGCCTGGCGGCGCTCGCGGCGCTGGACGACTCACTGCCCCGCCACACCGCGGTGGCGGCGTACCTCCACGAGCGCGACGGCGACCTGGCGACGGCGGCACGTCTGTACGCCGAGGCGGCCCACAAGGCACCCAACCTCGCCGAGCGCGACCACCTGACGCGCCAGGCCGCCCGGCTCAACGCCCGCCGGTGTCGCTGACGGGTCGCGCTCGGATTCTCCCGCAGCACTTGGAGCGGCCTCGCGGCCAGAGCGGTCGTGCTGCGCTCTCGGCTGCTGAAAAACATCTCCGAGGCCCTTCTACGGCACTCCCCGTCGGCCATCGCCGACTACCGCGCCAAGTTCGTCGGTAATCCCGCCTTCGGCGACTACGAGCATCTGCGCCGCTTCGACGACGTGCTCAGAAAGCTGGCCGCCGACATCGCCGACGGCACCGCCTGCCCCGGCTGCGGACACGACCCCCGCCATCCGTTCTGCGACACGGAGATGGGAGACAAGGCCGCCCGGCCAGGCTCCGAGGTCCCCCGCATCCGTCCCGCGAAGCGGAAGCAGCGGATACGCAGACCCCACCCGGCTGGGGCCTCCCCATCCTCAGAGCCCTTGGCCAGGGTAGAAGCGGAAGAACCCCTTGCACTGAGTTGTCCACTCCGAAGCGACTTATCCGAGGGACGAAAATTCGAAATTAACCAAAGGTAGCAAATCAATCACAAGTGGCCTATGTTAATAATTTACATGAATGTCAACACTTGAAAAACTGAGCAGTCACAGTTCATGATCGACCAAGGTGGAGCAGAGAGCGACAAGAAAAGAGGGCCTCCTCGTCGACCAGCACAGGAAAGGCGAAAATGATTATCGGTAAATGGCGACTCATTATCGTCGCCACACTTTCCACCATCGTGACCACGATAGCTGTAACCGTGGCACCGGCATCAGTCATGGCCGACCCCTGGCCATTCGACGGATGGTACCCAGACAAGAGCACACACAGCTGGTGTTATCACAGCACGGCAGGGTCGACGCTCAGGAGCTACATCCCAGGGGCGATGAACTACCTATACAACTCCACTACCATACCTGGCATCCCTCAGCACGCTACATGCGATACACAGAATTCAAATCAAGATGGCGATCCCGCAACCGATGTCGTATGGAAACAAGGGAATCTGAACGGACAGTTCGGCACCGCTCCCTGCTTCGTAGAAACAGCTTCCAACAGCACTCACTGTGACCAGCGGCAGATCACCATAGGCGTTAACAATATTGAAAGCTCGGACTATCCACACCATCAATACATTAAGACAGTATGCCATGAACTAGGGCATACTGCGGGCTTCGACCATTATGCTGGATTCGCTAGCCCTCCCGCCATTCCGCCAGGAGGCGTACTGGACTGCATGGTGAGCGGAAATGTCTCATACGCCGACGATCCCGCCGGTTCATGGATATGGCAATACAACAGTCATCACCTCAGTCATGCGAACTCTTGGTGGCCCTAAAACAGAAAGGAGCCCGTCGATGAAGCGGCCTATCGCTTCTCTCACCCTTGTTTCGGCGCTTGCCCTGAGCGGGTGCACAGGCGGTGGGACATTCGGCACCCCTGCTACGGCCCAGATTTCCCAAGGGAATCACGAAGCGCTCGACGTCTCGATTCTCCGGGTCGCGGAATCCGACTTCCAGGCCCTGCCCTCACCGGAGGCTCTGGCGAAGGTCCAGCCGATCGTCGCCGCAGGCGTGGTCGATGGCTGGCAGGAAGGTCCGGCTCTGGCCACCTATCCCAACGGACCGCTCGAACATCGTGTCATCCTCAGGATCAAGGTCACCCAACCCCTGAAAGGGATCAAAGAGAGAAATACGGACAGCGATTCAATGATATTTGTTGAGCTGTTCCGAGGAGCCGTGATCCGAGACGATTCAAAGAAACCCGAAGAGTGGGCTCCCAAGAAGTCTATGGAAGACTTCGAGAAATCCATCCCCACCGGCACTAAGACCATGGTGTTCGCAGCCGAGCACATTCCCTACGAAGGGGAAGTCGTAAAGCCTGGAGCCGCCGTTCCCGCCGATGCGATTCTCACCACTCCTCCGCCCCAGGGCCTCGTATTCGAAGATCAGACACTTGTCCAGCAGAAAAACTCGGGTGGCCAGACTCTCGTGGGCGGGATCGAACCGCTGGACGTCGCGGGCACTCGCTCGGGGTGGGCGGAGCCCAAAAGCATGGACGACCTAATCGCGCGCCTCAAAGGCCATGGTTTTTCAGGGTGAGTTCAATGTGACACGATCTGTCCATTGAGCCGGACGGGCAGGTGAACCGCCCACATTGGTCCTGTTCATGCAAGCCGTCATGGCGAGCGATGACCTCGCTCGCCATGACGGCTTCGATTTTTTGACCGGTGGCGTGCCCATGAAGAACTTCGCACAAGACGACGCGACCAGCGGCGAAGACATCGGCAGGAGCAGCGACCCCTTCCTGCCTATGTGCGGAGCTGACGGGTCCGGACGCGCAGGCCGTACAGGAGGATGCGAGGTTCGCCATGACACCGAGGACCCCGAGAAACGACCAGGCGCCGACCAGTGCGGCCACGATCTTCGGCCGTCACACCAAACGAGGGCGGAACGGATTCCATCTCCCGCCCTCTGTCGTGTTCTCTACCGCTCACGGTCGTCAACAGTGAACGGAGCGTGCCCATGCGGCCATTCGGCGGCATCCCCCTGAGTGCCGGCGGCCACCCCGCCAAAGACCCGGCCTCATCGGCGGACCACGGACACGGCGACGGAGACGTCCGCACGCCGGTGAAGGTCCTGCCACCTGGCTCCGTCTCGCGCCGCGCCCGCGCCGTCATCCGGGAGGTGCTCCAGGACGCGGGCCTGCCCGGCGACGACATCGACTCCGCCGAGCTCATCGTGGCCGAACTGGCCGCCAACGCCGAAAAACACGCCCGTCCGCCGTACGAACTACGGATCCACCACCTGGACGGCGTCCCCATCTGGTGCGAGATCGTCGACGGCGACCCCGACCCGCACGAGATCGTCATCATCCTCGGCCTGCTGAACTCGGTGACGGAGATCGGCCTGCCGCTCCTCGCCGGGAACGGCCGCGGCCTGCTGCTGGTCCACCGGCTCTCACACGGTCACTGTCACGTCCACGCCACCACGACCTACACCACCGCCACCCCCGGCAAGGCCGTCGCCTTCGCCCTGCCCACCCCCTCGGGCACCCGCCTGGCCTTCCCACCCCTCCCCGACCTCCACCCCGGCCTGGCCCACCTGCGCGAGTGGACCGAACACCACCCGCCCATGGGCGGGCGGACTCCAGCCGAGAACAGTTGAACGCCCCGGTCGATCTCAACCCACCCCCAGCGTCAACCGGGCAGCGGGCGCCGTTGTGACCCGGAACCCGCTCCCCTGGCTTCCTCCCCGTCACCCTGTCGAACACCGGAAGGTACCCGTCGGTTTTGACCGGTGAGTGTCGACCTAACCAGCGAGGAGCTTGCTGACCGCCTGGTGGGAGACTCCAAGTAGCAGGCCGATGTCCCGATGGGGAAGCCCCTGCTCGTGCAGGCGGCGCGCGGCCTCGCGTGAACGACTGACCGCGTCATCACGCAACCGGTCCGCTTCCCGGCGGATCTCTCTGGTCCGCGCGACCTCCGCGGCGAGCTCCTCCCCCAGTACGGGAACCACCGTGATCTGCCAAGCGGTCACGGCCGGGTCGTCGACGTCGAAGCGAAGGGCCAGTAGATCGCGCACCGTCTCCTCGGCTTGATCGAGCCGTCGCACTTGAGTATGCGCTGGACGCCGCAATCCCGGCCCTTCGATCTCCAGCGCCCACCAGCCACCAACCCGCTGGGCCGTGACCCGAAACTCGTTCACCTGGCCTCCTCCTCGTCATCCTGGCTCATGTCCTGTTGAGCTTCGGCGAGTAGTGCGTCCCACTCCTTGAGAATGCCTTTGGCCGTCAACTCGTTGACTTCAGCATGACGCGGCACGATGACCGCATCTCCTCGGACGTACCACTTGTCGTGACCGCCACCATGCACGTCAGGCGTCTTCGAGAACTCGAAGCCGTACCACTTGGCCAGGCGAGCCATCCGGCCAAGCAGCTCGTTTTCGTTTCATTCAGCGCAGTCAATGCGGTTGCCAGCACCAAGGCAACCGGCTTGCCTAAATATCCAGCTAGATCCCAAATACGACGGATCCGGCGTTCGGCGACTACGAGCGCCTGCGCCGGTTCGACCACGTGCTCAGAAAGCCGGCCGCCGACATCGCCAACTGCAGGCACGACCCTCGGCAGCTGAACACCCCTCCCCAGCGCTGGACGGCGGGTGCCGGAGCAACCATTCGGAGATGTTCCAAGAGCAGCGGAAACCTCAGGGCGGTGTGTGCTAGAAAAGGCGCGTCGGCCCAGCTCATGAGGGATTTCCGAGAGATCGGCAAACCCGGGTGAGCAAGCGCGCCGGCACGACAGGCCATGCCACGGCGCCCAGAGCCGGTCACCCGGAGAAAGAAAGACGGCCCCAAGCCGGTGCTACCAACACCGCCTCAGGGCCTTGATCCATTCACCCTGCTACACCAGGAGAAAGATCCATGCTCGACTGTACCCGCGCGCCCGCGCCCGTATCAAACACCCTCTCCCGCCAGGCGACCGTCTTCTCGGTCTCGGAGGGCGGGCGATGAGCATCCGGCAGGCGCAGCCGCCCTCCGACCGGTTCACCCGGATATCCAACCTCTGGCTCCGTGACCTGCGGCTGTCCTGGAAGGCACGCGGCCTGCTGGCCTGGCTGACCTCACACGCGACCGGCTTCCGCGTCTCGGAGAAGACCATCGTCTGTGCCGCCCCGGACGGCCGGGACGCGGCCCGGACCGCCATCGCGGAACTGGAGACGTACGGCTACCTGGTACGCGAACGCGAGCGGGGCCACGACGGCAGACTCGGCGGCGTCACCTACATCATCTGCGACCCCTGGTCACTACGACCCGCCCTCGACGAGCCCACACCGGAAAACCCGCCACTGGCCCCGACCAGCACGAACACCCTAAAACCCCAGGCCGCGACCTACGCCGGGAAAACCAACGCGGGGAAACCCACCCGCATAAGAAGACCAGCAAAGCAAGAAGACCAGAAGCCCGAGAAGATCAGCGAAAATCCCCCTCTTCTCGCCGTAGGCGAGCCTGCGGACCGTAGGGGGCCGGGCGCCGCGCCCCGGCCTGGCTGCGCTCCCGGCTGCTGAAAAGGATCTCCGAGGCCCTTACCCAGCACTCCCCGCTAGCCGTCGCCGACTACTGCGCCAAGTTCGTCGGCGATCCCGCCTTCGGCGACTACGAGCATCTGCGCCGCTTCGACGACGTGCTCAGAAAGCTGGCCGCCGACATCGCCGACGGCACCGCCTGCCCCGGCTGCGGACACGACCCCCGCCATCCGTTCTGCGACACGGAGATGGGAGACAAGGCCGCCCGGCCAGGCTCCGAGGTCCCCCGCATCCGTCCCGCGAAGCGAAATCGGCACCGACCGCCGCTCACCGCGTAGACGACGGCCCCACTTAGTAGCGTCAGAAAGCGATCACACTAAGTTCGGATCTTCAGGTGGGTCGTAGTCTTCGGGGGCCGTTTTCAGATCGCGGCCAGGTCCGCGGTGATGTTCGCCGCCGGCGTGTTCCGTGCCCGGTTCCAGGAGGTCCCGGCCCACAGGTGCAGCGTCTCGGCGTCCCCGCGGACCGCTGCGGCGCGCCGCAGCGGTGCCGTCAGGTGGTGGACCTGCGGATAGGCCGCAGGTGCCCGGCTGGAGTACTCCGTCATGAATCGGTTGACCAGGCCGCGCGCCGGACGTCCGGTGAAGGCTCTGGTAACGGCGGTGCGGGTGAAGCAGGGATCGGTCAGCGCCGCACGGTGGACCACGCTGGTGCCGCTCTCGGGACAGAGCAGGAAAGCGGTGCCCGCCACAGCCGCGACCGCTCCCGCGGACAGGACCCGGGAGACGTCGGCGGCCGAGGCGACACCGCCGGCCGCGATGAGCGGAAGCCGTGACACCTCCCGTACCCGGGACAGCAAGCGCTCCAGGCTCATCGCCTCGACGTCCGCGTTGGTGAACGAGCCGCGGTGGCCACCCGCCTCCTCACCTTGGACGCACAGCACATCGGCCGCCGAAGCCAGCAGCGCCTCGGCCGCCGACGTCACCGTGACCACCACAGTGGTCCCCCTGCGGCGGAACGCCTGGATCAGTTCGTCCTCCGGACAACCGAACGTGAACCCCACCAGCGCGGGCGGATCCGTCAGCAGATCCGCGACCTTGGCCGTGAAATCGTCATCGCCTCCGCGCGGGACTCCCAAAGTGGTGCTCAGCCGCTGCGCCTCCCGCTCGATGACCCGCGCATAGCCGTCGATCTCAGCCTGATCGACTTCATCGGCCGTAGGCATGAACACATTCACCCCGAACGGACGGGAGGTGAGCTCGCGCGCCCGCTTGATCTCCTGGCGCATCTGCGTGGCCGTCTTGTAGCCGGCCGCGAGAAACCCCAGACCACCGGCTTCGGACACGGCGGCGGCCAGTTCGGGCGTGGACGCCCCGCCGGCCATGGGAGCCTGCACGACCGGCAGCCTGAACGGCCACGGCACCGGATCGGACATCGACACCTCCTCCCTCAACACCCTGTGGCCTCACCGTAAGCGCCACGACGGTGAACGGGACCGGACGCCTACACCACCCGACTCCAGCCGACACCGGTTGAACACCGTTCGCGCTACGCGGCCCGCACGGACAAGGGCGACGTCATCGGACACCTGACTGTGCAGGCCCGAGGGAGACCGGTCGTCCTGGGGTGAAGGGAACGAGCAGGTGGTCGAGGCCTGCTTCGGAGAAGGCGGCGTGCACGTCCGTCTGGTCCTCGGTGAAGTGGGTCCAGCCCTCGACATGGAGCGGCACGACCTGCCGGGCTTTCAGCAGGCGCGCGGCGATCATCATCTCGGTGGCGTTCAGGGTGAGCCGCCCGTCGATCATGGGCGTGCGGACGGCGCCGCCGAACAGCAGCGCGATGTCGACGACCGGGAACCGCCCGGCGATGAGCTCCACGTACTCCAGCGAGGCGTTGTCCCCGCTGACGTAGACGGTGGGCAGCCCGTCGCCGGTGAGCACGAAGCCGGTGACCTGGCCGACGACGGGCTCGCATCCCGGCGGGCCGTGCAGGGCGGGAACGGCGGTGACGCGAACCCGGCCGACGTCGTGGTGCTGCCAGGGGTGCAGCGGGGTGACCCCGATGCGCGCGGCGGCCTCGGGCGTGCTCAGGGTCAGCGGCGCGGCGGACATCATCTGGCGCCCCAGGCTGTCCAGGTTGTCGGGGTGCTGGTCGTGGCTGAGCAGTACCAGGTCCACCGGGCCGACGTCGGTAGGGGAAAGGGCCGGGCCGGTGGTCTTGGTGAGCGTGAGCGGCCCGGCGGGGTGATCTCCCGGCGGATCGAAGGTCGGATCGGTGAGGATGCGCAGCCCGCCGAGCTCCAGCAGGGCCGTCGGGCCGCCGATCACGGTGATGGTGGTCGTCATGGACGGCTCCGTTCGCTGCGCGGTCGGGCATCGTCCGGATCATCTGGACCCGTCTTCCGCACGTGACCCGATCGACCCGGGATGATCACTCGCAGTAGTAGATCAGATACATCCGCCGACCCGCAACGACCTGGCACGCTCGGCGTGGGGCCGGTGGTCCCACGCCGAGCGCTGACCGGGGAGTCCCCGGTCGGGAGGACCGTCAGACGGGCGTCACCCGCAGGGCGGGATAGCGGGCCGAGTTCAGGTACAGCTTGTCGGTGCCGTGCTCCTTCTCCAGTTCCAGGACGAACCGATAGCGGTAGAGCCCCGGCCGGGCGTCGCTCATCACCGCCCCGGCCCAGTAGTAGTAGACGGCGGTGTACTGGTCGCGCATCCGGTCGGGAGCGCCGTAGACCTTGAGCTCGGTCATGATCCGGCGTTCGGCGACGTCGTCCTCGTCCCCCTTCTCGATGTCGAGGAAGACCAGGTTGTTGATCTTCGGCATCGGAGGCCAGGTGCCGTCCGTACGGCGGTGCATGTCGATCGGGCGGATGATCCAGTTGATCACCTGCCCCTGCTTGCAGATGGTCTCCAGGTGGTCGCTGCCCTGCCCGACCCCGCCGACGCTGTTGTCCATCATGTAGAGGCAGCCGTCCAGGGACTTCGTCGCGGCGGCCTTCTCCATGTCGACGAGGGTCACCACGTTCAGCTGGACGGAGTTGAGCTGGCCTCGATCGGCGAAGTCCGCGGCCGCGTATTCCTGGGTCATCGGCCTCCCTTTCCCTCGTTGGCGGGACCGGCCAGGGCCGGCCGGGCGGTGGGGGTGAACGGCGTGCCGACGGTGCCGAGCAGGAACGAGAGCCGGTACGGGACCGGTTCGGTGAGGTCCTGCTTGACCTCGGCGGTCCAGAACACGATGTCGGTGCCGGGATACACCTTCCGCGTGGGCTCGGCGATCCGCGGGTCGATCTCGATGTCGGCGAGGGCCACGTAGGTCTCGCACTCCAGCGGGATCACGTTCCACAGCAGGGTGTCGCCCTTGCGTACCCGGCTGTGCAGCTCGGGGGTGCCGAACCCGGTGGACCCCGCGGCCCCGTTGGTGTCGTAGAAATAGAGGTTGTCGTCCAGGTTCTCCGAGGCCAGCGCGGCCACGGGGTCGACCACCGCGGTGATCGTCACGGGCCGGACGGGCCGGGTGGGCCGGCGTTCGGACTGTCTGTTCCTCGGGGGCATGCGGCTCCTTCGGTCGAAGATGCTCCGGCTCGGACCGGGTCAGCCGGCAGCCGGGACGGGCGGGAGGGGAAGTACGCCCAGTCCGGCGCCGGTGAACCCGTTGCGCTTCGGGTCGTTGATGATCTTGAGGCTGGACTCGCAGGTCAGGTCCACGGACTGCCAGACCAGTTCGTCGTCCTGCTCGATCAGCTCGTGCAGCTGGACGTGCATCGTGTACGGGTAGACCCCGGGCCGGCTCGTGTCCACGGTCGCGGCCCAGTACCAGCCGTCGTAGATCATGTCGGGCGAACCGTACTGGGCCGGGTACATGATCTTCTCGGTGACGGCCTGACCGGTGATATCGGTGATCACCGGGGCCGGGTAGTTGTACGCGCCGGGGCTGCCCGTGGTCCTGCCGGTGACGTCCAGCAGCTTGGCCTCGGTGAGGCCGCGCCCGCCGCCCGACTTGCGGGCGTGCTTGCCGACCCGCCGCTGCAGTTGCTTGAGATCGGCGTCGCTCACACCGCCCTCGCTGCCGAGCGCGGCCAGTTCCTCCAGGGTGCGCCGGTCGTCGGCGCGTTCCTGCTCGGCCAGGTAGTTGCGCGGCACCGTCGGGGGGATCGCCCCCAGCGCCGCGGGCAGCCAGTTCAGCACCTGCTCGGTCGCCTGCGACCCGTCGAGGAAGTGGGTGCCTGGCACGATCGTCACCAGCTGCTCGGTGCCCACCCCGACCGAGCCGAGCAACTTCATGTTGTCGAACCAGTACGTGTTGCCTTCGAGCGACCGCGTCCGGAGCGCGTTCTCGACGTCGAAGAGCACGATGATCCCGTGTTGCTGGGCCATGAAACCGCCTTTCGCAGAACGTGGCTCACACGCGCAGCAGCGCGGGCGAGTCGATGTGCAGCACGCTGTTGGGTCCTTCGTGGATCTTGAGGGAGATTCGGTACCGGTACGGGACACCGGGCGTCATGTCGTAGGGCACGACGCCCTCCCACACCAGGAGGTCGTAGTTCTCGTGCCCGTTGGAATCGGTGGCGTCGGCCCCCGTCCCGGACACGGCGGCGGGTGCCGGAACGGTGGAGGGCTCCACCGGGTGCGGCGGCGCGGCCTGGTCGGCCGGGGGCGAGGCGGTCGCGCCGGACAGGAACTCGATGGCCTTGATCTCGACCGGAGTCTGCACGTCCACATGGATGGGCGTCCACTGGACGACCTGTCCCGGGACCACCGCCGTGATGAGTTCCGGGGTCCCCTGGTGCCTGCTCCCCGCCGAACTGTCGTCGACCAGTGAGAGGTTGCCGTTGTGCAGCGTCCGGTCGGACAACGCCCCGACGGCGTCGACCATCACGACGATGCTGATCCTGTCTTTCATCGATCCTCCCTTGTCGGATGTCATTCGGGCGTACGGGCCACCACGTGCTCAGCCCCGGTCCCTGACCAGCGGCGTCTTGCCGACGGTGGTCCGCTCGATCTGGGGTGAGGAGGGTGGCACGAACACCAGCCGGAACCCGTATCCGGTCTGCTCGATGGCCGCCGCGTTGGCCTCCCGGTCGTTGAAGAGCGACAGGGAGCTCGGCAGTGCCTGGGTGAACAGCTGCCGCGTCCCGCTCGGGCCGAGGGCGTGCTCGACGGCCGCGGCCGTGCCCTCGGCGTCGTCCACCGCCGCCAGCAGGGTGAGGGTCCGGTCCTCACGGTGGTTGTGGAACTGGACCTCGTGCGCGACCAGGTCCAGGTCGAGGCCGGCCGTCGAGCGCAGCCGCCCGCGCAGGGCCGCGTAGGCCAGCGTCGCCGAATACTGGCTGTCGTTGAGGTGCAGCACGTCGGCGGTGCGCCCGGCGAACTCGAATCGCTCGGTGCGCAGCCCGGGCCCGTTCAGGGCGGGGCGGCGGATCATCCGATCGCCGAGCTTGAGCCGGAGCAGCGGCGTCTCGTCGGCGTGCAGCCGGGTGACGACCAGCTCGCCCTCCTCGCCTTCGGCGACGGCGCGGCCGTGCTCGTCCACGATCTCCACCAGGTGCAGCCCCGGCACCGCGGAGAGCGCCGGCGAGGTGTGGTCGAGCTGGAGACCGACGCATTCGGCCTGGGTCGCGGCGAAGTAGCTGAGGATCGACACGTTGGGGAAGAACGCCTGCAGCTCGTCGCGCTTGCGCTGCGGCAGGGAGCCGCTGCCGTACATGGCGACCCGGAAGCTCGCCCTGGCGTGCGAGGGCAGGCCCGCGCCCAGCTCGGGCAGGAGCGCGATGCCGGCGGTGATGCCCATCAGCGCCTTGTGGCCCGGGTAGGAGAACATGTGCTCCAGCACCGGCGCGCTCACCGGTCCCGCGCCGATGTAGTTGACCCCCGGGACGTGGGACAGGACTCCGCCGACCATGGTCCCGCTGCTCCACATCTGGTAGTCGGCCAGGGTGGTGAACAGCCAGCGCGGCGCGGGGCCGCGCAGGTAGCGGCCGAGCTGGTAGGCGCCCATGAACGCCCCGGAGATGCGGTAGGTGTCGCGCAGTTCTCGCAGGGAGTACACGATCTCCAGGGGCATGCCGTCACCGGTGCCGCCGCTGGCCACCACCTCGAACCCGCCGAACTCGAGCGGCACGACCATCCCGGCCCGCGCGCCCATGAACATGTCCCGCTGCACGGTCTTGTCCGAGAGCGGGATCCGCTCCCACTCGGACATGTCGGCGGGGGCGTCGCGGATCCCGAAGTAGTGCAGCCGCTCGCGCCACAGCGGGTTGAGCAGGGCGACGCCGACGAGCTGCTGAAGCCGGCGGAACACCAGCGCGTTCTGCAGGTCGAGCGGAGACTCGCAGTACGGGACTCCGGTGAGCCGCCCGCACTCCTCCAGTTTCCCCGCGAACGACGGCAGCCGGGTGACGTCGTCCACCGAGCGGGGCCGCAGTTCCTCCTCGGGGATCAGCCGTGCCGCCAGCTCCGCCGAGGCGGCGATGTCCAAATCCGTCATGGTCATGAATGACTCCCGTTCCGCTGGTCGCGCCGGGCCGCGGCGCTCGCGCGCAGTACCCGTTGCCCGATGTCTCTGATCTCGGCGATGAGCATGGCCAGGTGGTCGGCGTCGATCAGGTGGTTCATCACCACCACGCGCAGCGCCGCCACCCCGTCGATGTCGACCTTGGAGATGAAGAAGCGCCCGCCGCCCCGGATCCGGTTGCGGATCTCCAGCTGCAGCCGGTGCACGGTCGCCGGTTCCAGGCCGTCCGGCCGGTACCGGAAGCACAGGATGTTGGACTCCGGCTCGTGCGCCACGGCGAAGTCCGGCTCGGCGGCGAGCATCCGGTACGCCTGCAGGGTCACCGCGCACAGCCGGTCGACCTTCTGTGCGAACAGCGCCGGGCCGTAGACCGACCAGACCGTCCAGAGCGGCATGATCATCGGGCGCTTCGTGCACTCGAGGTTCTTGTCCGCGCTGTCGTAGGCGCTGTAGACGTCCGGTTCCTCGTCGAAGACGTAGCTGGCGCGCTGCCGGAACGCACCGCGCGCCGCCGCGCCGTCGCGGTAGAAGAGCAGCGTGCACGGCGCCGGCATGAACAGCATCTTGTGGGCGTCCCAGGTCAGTGAGTCGGCCTGCTCGATGCCGCGCAGCCTGTCCCGGTGCCGGTCCGACAGCAGCAGGCTCGCCCCGTGCGCCCCGTCCACATGGAGCCAGAGCCCGTACCGGCGCGCCACGGCCGCGAGTTCCTCCAGCGGGTCGAAGGCGCCCATCGACGTGGTCCCGGCCGAGGCCACCAGGCAGAACGGTCGCAGGCCACGCCGGTGCGCCTCGTCCAGTACCGGGCCGGCCAGATCTGGGCGGATCCGCCCTGCCCGGTCGACCGGGAGCCGGACGATCTGCCGTTCCCCGATGCCGAGCACCCCGGCCGCCCGGGTCACGCTGTAGTGGGCCTCCTCGCTGACCGCTATGGCCGGGGGATCCGGCATGCCGCCGGCTCCGCGCGCCCAGATCTGCGGGAAGGCGCGGTTACGGGCGGCCAGCAGCGCGGTCAGGTTGGCCAGGGAGCCCCCCGAGGTCGTCACCATGGCGAACCGGTCGCGGTCCCAGCCGATGAAACGGTTGAGCTCCTCGGCCATGAGCCGCTCGGCGACGCTGGGGAGCTGCCCGGCCTCGTAGAAGGAGGAGGGCTGGTTGACCACCGAGCCGACCAGGTCGATAAGGCTGGCCAGCGGCACCACGCCGGAGAATTGCCGCCCCATGTAGCCGGGTGAGTAGACCGGGATGCCGGTCCCCGTGTACAGGTCGACTATCTGGTTCACCCGGTCGGCGTCGAAGTCGGCGATGCGCTGCCGTTCCGGGGTCATCAGTTCCCGGGCGGCCTTCAGCAGCACCGCCGGATCGAGGAGGTCGAGCCCCCGGACCGACCGGTCGCCCAGATACGTCGTCAGGCGACCGACGATGTCCACGGCGCCATGGTGGAAACGTTCGGGGTCGAAGGCCGCGGCGAGACCCGGCGTGGGTGACCGGGAGCCTTCGCCGGTCTTCGGCTCTGGATGGGAACTCTGGACATCGGAAAGTGAACTCGTCATGGAGCAGACTCCAATGATCCGGCGTCGAGAACGCCCATGTGGTCGCGCCCGGACGAGAATTCGAACACGGTGCGTTGAATTCCCAGGAGATCACATGAAGGTTCTCGCGAATAAACGCGTGATCTGCGGTGATGCGTCGAGCGGGAAAGAGATCCTCGGCATGCGGGGGCACGGGGCGGCATACGTGCGCTGCTGAGCCGTTCTGACAGGTTGGAACGGTCCAACTTCAAGGGAGAATGTCGACCGACGATGGTGGGAGATGGCATGAGAGGGCCTCGTTGCCCCCTGTTCACGCCTTGTTCAAGCAGTTCGGATCGGTTCGGCGGTGATGTCGCCGGCGATCAGGACCTGAAGGAGACCTAGCGTGGACGAATAGCGATTAATTCGACCTGAATTTCATCCGCCGTATACGTTGGCGCGCCTGTCATGTAAGTGAGCTAACCATTGATGCCAGGGAGGCGCAAGACCTCGAATGCAGGTGGAGTGACAGATTCCGGCCACAGTTACTTGCGCACGGTGATCGAGACAGAGGATTTTCGGCGGTTCTCAACCGTTTTGGGGCTTATGAGTTTTTCTCGTAAACTTGGAGCGCCCCCGGAATTCGAGACCGCCACCCCGGCAGGCGAGCCCATTGACATGACATTCTTATTACATGTATCTATATCCTCAAAAATGCATCGGAGGACTTTACAAGGCGATATGTCGGTCTTTCCCGGTACGTCGGCACTAAAGGGCCATCCGATCGAGCCGCCGCGCGCCGGCAGCGGTGTGGCGCGGCGGCCATGGGCCGCCGCGCCACAGGTGCGGTGTCTCGGGGGTTCGGAGGTCAGTTCGCGCTGCAGGAGACCGTCGGCCAGGTCGAGTTGCCGTTGCGCTGGATCGTCACACCCCAGTTGTTGCCGTTGCCGTTGGGCCTGGCGGTCAGCACCTGGGCGCCGGGGTAGCTCGCACTGATGTTCCAGGAGGCGATGATCTTCGCCGGGGACGGGACGTTCATCGTCACGGTCCAGTTACTCGAACCGCCGACCGAGACGTTGAGGTTGTACCGGTCACTCCACTGCTGGCCCGCGGACAGCGACGCGGTGCAGCCGCCGCCACCACCACCGCCACCGGAGGAGGAGCCGTCCACCGTGATATTGGAGTTCCCGCTGCTCTGATATCCCTCTGTTGCGAGGATCATGTAGTCATGGCTGCCAAGACTCATGCCAGAGCGGGCCCATGCGTCGAAGTGGTTGCCGCTGGTTATGGTTCCGCCCGTTTTCTTTGACTGCCGGACGCTCCAGTACTGATTGAAGGTTCTGATGCCTTCGATGGAGGGGGCGTTGGTTCGCGTCGTCTGGTAGATGTCGTACGTGCCGCCATCGCTGGTGACCGTGCCCTTGTAGGTCCCGGTGGGCCGGTAAGTGCCCCAGTTGTCGACGATGTAATACTCCACGAGTGGGTTTCTCGTCCACCCGTAGAGCGTCAGATACGCGTTGCCGGACGGATTGAAGCTGCCCGAGTAGTTCACGGTCCTGCGTCCGCCGGTGCTCCAGCCCTTGCCGGCGACGAAATTCCCGGTGTTGCTCCATGAGGTGCTGTAATTGCCGCCGGACCCCAGTTCCATGGAGACCGTACCCTGGCTGTCGGTCCAGAACGAATAGAAGTAGCCGTTGCTGGTGCCGGTCTGATTGGTGGTGACGGCCGCGTGGGCGGTGCCGGGCGACATCGCCACGACTACGGCCAGCGCCGCGGCGCAGGCGCGGCCGATGAGCAGCCTGGTGCGGCCGCGACTCCTCGGGCGGGCGGGGGCGTCGTTCATGCGCGTGCTTCCTCCTCGTGAGGTCGGCCGGAGGGCCGGGCAGCGTGGATACGACCGGCGGGGCTGCCGGCGACCAGGGGGACGGCGGCCGCCGCGCGTCGGCGTCGTACACGTGGGAAATCGGCCGGTCGTCGTGCGGTCGACGACCGGAGGAGCAGGTCGCGGCGGGTGACTCGGATCGACGGTGACTGAGGCCCAACGATGATGAAAGTATCGCCTTGATGACGAAAGTGTCGGCCTGGCTCTGCAAGCTGTCAACAAATCCTGAGGGCCTACGAAGGCTTGATCTCGGCCAAGGACTTCTTGAGCAAACATCGTGCCTGCTCATGGACCCCATCCCGGCCGATCGAGTTCGAGATCGGCCGGTGAAATTTTCGGAGACTTTCCGAATAATTCGGCATATCCGGGCGACGGCAGGGAGGTATGGACACGGCTCTCATGTCGGCCCGGTCGGCCACGGCCTCGCGCGTCGGTTGCTTGTGGCCGACCGCGGCGAGCTCGCCCCACGCGGCATCGCGCCGGCCACGGCGAAAGCCCCGGTCCGCGGTCAACAGATCATCCGCGCGAGGGTCTGCTCACCGGTCGAGTTCCCGCTCAGTCGGGGAGGACCGAGAGCCCGGACCGGGCGACGATGGCCTGGAGCGCGGCGACGTGGCCGGTGTAGGCCGCGCGTCCTTCGCGGGTGAGGCTGAACCACGTCCTGGGTCGCTTGCCGACGTATCCCTTGCGGATCCTCACATAGCCGGCCGCCTCCAGGGCACTCGCGTGTTTGGACAGCACCGAGTCACTGATGCCCAGGTTGTCGCGTACGAAGGCGAACTCGGCCTCCTCGGCGGCGGCCAGCAGGGAGACGATCTGCAGCCGGGTCGGCGCGTGGATCGCCGGGTCGAGTCGGGACGTCATCGCTTCGGCGTCTCCGCCCGCCGAGCGGTCCGCGCGGACATCCACCGGGCCAGGAGCGGCGCGGTGACCGCCACGACCACGATCATGGTCACGCCCGTCACGGTGCGCGGATAGGCGACGCCGAGTTCCTTGAACCACAACGCCAGCACGGAGCCCGCGAGACCGGTGGTGACCAGCCAGGCGGTGAAGCCGACCCATGCCCATGGATCCGTCATGGAGGAGTGCGGGCGCAGGTTCGCGTTCCTGATGTCGCTCACGAACTTGAGGACGGCGACGACCAGGCCGACCGACAGGGCCGCCACGGCGATCCAGAACCACCAGGCGGGTGTGATCTCGGTGACGAACTGCATTCCGGTGATGAAGGTCCAGACCGCCACCGGGTACCAGGCGGGGAACATCGGCGGTGCGGCGCGCAGGACCCTGTGCTGCGTCTCGCGGACCTGAGCCAGCGACCGCGCGGCTTCTTCCGGGGTGATGTCCATGGGCTGCTCCCTCGCTCTTTCCTGTCTGGAAAGTACTTTCTGGTTTCCATGTCGTCAAGTACTTTCCAATGCTGACCAGAACGGCTCACCCCGCCAAGCACCCGGTCTCATCGGCCGGGGAGATGCCGCAGACGGGCTCACCCGCGCGGATGCGATCAGCGAGGATCACCGCCTGGCAGCGAGAACGCGAAACCGGCCGGTCGCCCGGCACTTCCTGGTCCACCCCGGGTCAGTCCCCCGCGGCCGGCGATGCCGTGGCCAGCCAGGCGTCGACCTCGGCCAGAAGCGCCGCCTTGAGCTCCCGGGAGGCGAACGAGGCCTCGATCGAAGCGCGAGCCAACTCGGCCATGATGTCGTCGCCGTATCCGAGGACCTCGCGCAACCGCGCGTACTCGTCGGCCAGTGCCGTCTCGCCGTCGGTGTTGACCGTGACCGCCAGCCCGGCCGCGCGCAGCCGGGGCAGCGGGTGTTCGGCCAGCGAAGGAACGAGCCCGAGCAGGACGTTGGAGGTGGGGCAGACCTCCAACGGGATTCCGCTCTCGCGCACCCGCGTCACCAGCGCGTCGTCGTCGAGCACCCGGATGCCGTGCCCGAGCCGCTCGGTGTGCCCGACGTCCAGTGCCTCGCGGATGCTGGCCGGGCCGGCCGCCTCCCCCGCGTGGTGCACCAGGTGCAGCCCGGCCTCCCTGGCCGCGTCGAGCACCTCGGCGAAAGGCGTCAGCGGATGGCTCTCGTCGCCCGCCAGCCCTATGCCGATCACCTCGTCGTAGCGGGCGGCCAGCTCGTACGTCCGCCACAACCGCTCCACCGACCGCCGCCTGGAGTGGTCGAGCAGCACCCGGCTCCGGATCCCGAACCTGGCGCGGCCTTCGGCCAGCCCGTCGAGCACCGCCTCCAGCGGCATCTCGGGCGCTCCGAGTCGCTCCCCGTGTGCGGCTGCGGTGAAGGTCACCTCGACGTAACGAGTGCCCTGAGCGGCCTCGTCCTCGCAGAACTCCACCGCGATCCGGCGGAAGTGCTCGGGTGTGCGCAGCGACTCGCGCACTTTGGCCCGCTGGTCGGCGAACGCGCGGAAGTTCGCGAACGGGCCCTCGGGCTCCGGCGGGCCACCCAGCTCCCGCACGGTTCCGGGACGTACGGTGCTCTCCAGGTGGACGTGCAGGTGTGCCTTGGGCAGCAGGCGGAGATCTCTCACGTCAGGGCATGCTAGTGCGACGTTCCTCAAAGCAGGTAGATCGGACCCTGGGCCCTCGGCGAGCTGTCCGACGGCATGTGGTGAGCCGGCCCCCGGTGGCCCTGAGGCCGATCGGGGGCTGCCGGTGCCGAAGGAAGCGGGAGGGCGCGCGAGCGGCCCGTGACCTCGGGCAGTCTCCTGCCGGAGTGTCGCGGCCGTCCGCCGGGAACCCGAATCCATGACCTCCCACTCGAAGAGCCGCTCAGTCGGTGCCGAACTCCATCGCGGCGCGGTCGAGCATCTCGTCGTCGCCGGAGACCTCGCCGCGTGAGGCGATGGCCTCGGCACCGCCCTGCGGCATCGCGCCGATCAGTCCGGTCGAGGCCGCCTGGGCGGCGCCCACGAGCGCGGGATGGGTGGTGCCGACCATGCCGAGACTGGCGTACTGCTCCAGCCTGGCGCGCGAGTCGGCGATGTCGAGGTTGCGCATGGTGAGCTGGCCGATCCGGTCCACCGGGCCGAACGCCGAGTCCTCAGTGCGCTCCATCGACAGCTTGTCCGGGTGGTAGCTGAAGGACGGGCCCGTGGTGTCCAGAATCGAGTAGTCCTCACCGCGCCGCAGCCGCAGCGTCACCTCACCGATGACCGCCGTGCCGACCCAGCGCTGCAGCGACTCTCGCAGCATCAGCGCCTGCGGGTCGAGCCAGCGGCCCTCGTACATCAACCGGCCGAGCCGCCGTCCCTCGGTGTGGTAGCTCGCCAGGGTGTCCTCGTTGTGGATGGCGTTTACCAGCCGTTCGTACGCCGCGTGCAGCAACGCCATCCCAGGCGCCTCGTAGATGCCCCGGCTCTTGGCCTCGATCACCCGGTTCTCGATCTGGTCCGACATGCCCAGGCCGTGCCGCCCGCCGATCATGTTCGCCTCCATCACCAGGTCGACCGGGGTGGCGAACTCCTTGCCGTTGATCGTCACGGGGCGGCCCTGGTCGAAGCCGATGGTCACGTCCTCGGCTGCGATCTCGACCGCGGGATCCCAGAACCGCACGCCCATGATCGGGTCCACGGTCTCGATGCCGTTGTCAAGGTGCTCCAGGGTCTTGGCCTCGTGGGTGGCGCCCCAGATGTTGGCGTCGGTCGAGTAGGCCTTCTCGGTGCTGTCGCGGTAGGGCAGGTCGTGGGCGAGCAGCCACTCCGACATCTCCTTGCGGCCGCCGAGTTCGGAGACGAAGTCCGCGTCCAGCCAGGGCTTGTAGATGCGCAGGTGGGGATTGGCGAGCAGGCCGTACCGGTAGAACCGCTCGATGTCGTTGCCCTTGAACGTCGAGCCGTCGCCCCAGATCTGCACGTCGTCCTCGATCATCGCCCGGACCAGCAGGGTCCCTGTGACGGCACGACCGAGCGGCGTGGTGTTGAAGTAGGCGCGCCCGCCCGAGCGGATGTGGAACGCACCGCAGGTGAGCGCGGCCAGGCCCTCCTCGACCAGCGCCGCACGGCAGTCGACCAGGCGTGCGATCTCGGCACCGTACGCCACCGCGCGGCCGGGCACCGAGGCGATGTCGGGCTCGTCGTACTGGCCGATGTCGGCGGTGTAGGTGCACGGAACGGCACCCTTGTCGCGCATCCACGCGACGGCGACCGAGGTGTCGAGGCCGCCGGAGAAGGCGATGCCGACGCGCTCGCCGGCGGGCAGGGAGGTGAGAACCTTGGACATAGAACAAGAGTATGCACTGCGCTGCATGGTCATGCAAACTCTCGACCTGCGGTTCGCGATCTCGCGCGGAGGCCGCGGCCATCCGCGCTGTTCACCGAACACCGCCCACCCGCGGGCGTACGCACTCCCCGCCCGGCGCGAGCCGAGCAGGCGCCGGCCGGCGGGCGCCCGTCCGCCGGCTCGGAGGGTTCCGGGAGCGGCGAGGACCAGGCGTCTCAGAGCTTGCCGAGGCCCCGGGCGAGGATCGTCGCGGTGTCCGCGATCACCTTGTTGTCGAGGACGGCGTCCGCGGCCCTGCCGTTGGTGTAGATCGACATGATGACGGGCGCGGCCGACGTGCCGGGCCAGACGATCGCGACGTCGTTCGCGGCCGCGTACCGCGAGTTCGTGCCGGTCTTGTCGCCGACCTTCCAGGTCTTGGGCAGGCCCGCGCGGATGCGGGCGTCGCCGGTCTGGTTCGCGATCAGCCAGTTGTTCAGCCGCGCCCGGTCCTTGGCGTCGAGGGCTGTCCCCGCCGTGACCGCGCGCAGGTCACGGCCCATGGCCGCGGGCGTCGTGGTGTCGCGCCTCTCCTTGGGGTTCCAGTCGTTGAGCTCGGTCTCCCACCGGTCCAGCCGGGAGATCGGGTCCTTCAGCGTCCGGAGGTAGCCGGTCAGGCCGGCCGGGCCGCCGAGCTGCCTGAGCAGCATGTTGCCCGCGGTGTTGTCACTCCGGGTGATGGCCGCCTCGCACAGCTGCGCGACGGTCATCCCGTCCTTGACGTGATCCTTGGTGACCGGGGAGTGCTCCTTCACCTCGGCGTCCGTCCAGCGCACGACCTTGTCCATCAGGCCGGGCTCCGAGGTGCGGGCCCTGTGCAGTACGGCCGCGGCGGCGATCGCCTTGAAGGTGGAGAGCATCGGGAAACTCTCGCCCGCACGATAGGTGACCGTCTTACCGGTGGCGGTGTCGACGGCGTACGCGCCGATGCGGCCCTTGAAGGACGCCTCCAGCGTGCGCAGCTCCTTCCTGACCCGGGCCTCGTCCGACACCACCTGGGCCGCCGGTGAAGCGGCGGACGCGGTGGACGCGTGGCCTGCCGCGGTGACGCCCGTCAGCGGGACGAGCGTGAGTGATGCCAGCACCGAGAGTGCGGCGTGTCGCAGACGCATGGTGATGCCTTTCGGTTTGCGGACTACGTCTTCGATCAACCCTGGCGTGGCCGAGCGGGTACGGGGCCTGACGGCCGGCAACCTCCTGCGTCAGAGGCCGGTCCCGGCCACGTCAATCAAGATCGCATAAATGCGACCGGGTGAGCCCTGGATCAGCTTTTCGAATTGTGATGAGAGGTTCTCCCGAACCTTTGATTCAGCGGATGCTCTCATCGGATAATCCCGACATGAATGGCTCTCGATGGATACTTGTGATCACCGGTCTGGTAGTAGCGGCACTCGGTGTAGCCCTCGCCGCGACCAGCGCGGAGAGCGCGAATAGACTGTCCGGAGCAGTGGGAGGGATCGCCGGGGTCGCGGCTCTTGGATTCTCGATCTGGGTGTGGGTGGAAGAACGATCCTCACGGCCCCATGACGGCCCTCGTCGCGAGTCTGCACCTCTGCGCATTGGTCATGCTCTGCCCCCTTCCGGGAATACCCTGGCCGAGAGGCTGAGCCTTGGCGCTCCCCGCCTGGCCACCATCTGGGGCATTCCCGTGGGAATAATCGTCGCGATCGACGATGGGATGCCGGTAAGCCTGATAGCTGGATTTATGTTCGTGCTGCCCTACGCGCTGCTGTGGCTGTATGGACTTCGCAGAAAATCCAAGTCAGGTCGCTGGATGGTTGACGCCGCGTTCGGTCTCGTGGTTTCCGGCTGGACTGTTCTGGTTAGCGGCCTGCCATTTGAGACATCCGGCCCGAACCATCTTTGGATCACCCCTCCGACCTTTCTCGTGCTGGCCGGAATCGGCTGGGTGGCGACCGGGGGCTGGCTCGCGCGCATAATCAGAGGCCTTCGCGGATAAGGGGCGCTTCGCGCCGGCAGGGCTTGTTCCGGCCTTGACGAGGCATTCCTTCGGTACAGCCCCACGATCGCCGCATCTCGGTCGTGGTCGGCGAATGGTCGCTCATGACCGACTCCCCGATGTGCGGCCCGGTGTGCGGCCCGCCCACGCCGCGCGAAGCAGGATCTCGACGGACTCCCGGGAAACGGGTGCGGGATTGGACGGCGGCACGACCTTCATGACCCGGGCCGCCGCGCCGGGGATGTCGAACTCCGCCATGCCGACGTCCTTCAACGCGCGCGGTGCGCCGACCTCGCCGCGGAGGCGCTCCAACGCGGTCACGGCCGCCTCGGCCGGATCGTCCTTCTGGCCGGGCCGGGCGCCGAACGCCCGCGCGATCCGGCGGGCGGCGTCCGGGACGGCGGGCGCGTTGTAGGCGAGCACGTGCGGCAGGACGATCGCATGGGTCTGCGCGTGCGGCAGGTCGTAGGCGCCGCCGAGCACATGGCAGATCTTGTGGTGCAGGCCCGAGCCCGCCGACGCGAAGGACACCGCGGACAGGTACGCGCCGTACAGGCACCGGTCACGTCCGTCGATGCCCTCCGGCTCGGCGACCACTTTCGGCAGCCCCGCGGTCAGGGCCCGGATGCCTTCGAGCGCGAGCGCCTGGTTGATCGGGTCCGTGCCCGGAGCCCACATCGAGTCCACGCAGTGGGCGAGCCCGTTGAAACCGGACGCGACCGAAAGCGCGACGGGCAGGGACAGGGTCAGCACCGAGTCGTAGATCACCGTGACGGGCAGGACCGCCGGGTCCAGCCCCGTCGTCTTCTCCCGGTTCCCGGTCAGGCCCCACATCCTCGTGGCCTCCGACCCGGCGTACGTGGTCGGCACGGCCACGATGGGCAGGTGCGTGGTCATGGCGACGGCCTTCGCCAAGCCCGTCGTCGAACCGCCGCCGACCGACACGAGGAGGTCGGCCCCGGCCTCCGCGGCGGCCGACCTGGCCCGCTCGGCGACCTCGACCGGCACGTGCTGGACGACCTCGCGCCAGCGCAGCGCGACCGGCAGTCCGGCCGACACCTCGTCCGCGATCCGCGCCTCGCCGTCGCCCGCGATCAGCATCACCCGCGAGGCGCCGAGCCGCTCGACCTCCTCGGCCAGGTGCCGACGCGCGCCGCCGGCGTCCAGAATGACGCGCTGGCCGAGCGTCTCGTGGGTGAACGCCAATTTGTGACCGGACATCGGTCTGCCCCCTCGTATCGTCTCCGGCGGCGGAGCCGGGTTGGACGAGCTCGAAGAACCCCCACCGAGGGTTCCCGGGGAACGTACCGGAGAGCCCCCGGCGAGTTCGATCACCTGGGTGGGTGACGTCTCGTAGCCGCTCCGAGCAAGCGCGAGGCGAGCACACTCCGAGCCGGGAAGTCCTACCGGCCGAGGAGCCGTGCCGGGTGGCGCCGGACATGGCCCCGGCGGTGTCACCCCCGCGGCCGGTCCCGGGCCGTGCCGCCGGCGTCGTGCGCCGGGAACATCGGCGGCAGCTGCCCGGGCGTGAGAGCGGTCGGCCCGAAGAGCCAGTCCACGTAGTCGTAGTCGTAGACGTCGCGGTCACGGAGCACCTCGTTGCGCCACCTCCGCTTCTCCCCGTCGTGGTGCCACAGGTTTCCCCAGGCCCGCGCCGTGGTCAGCACGCGACGGCAGTGCTCCGGGCGGACGGCGTTGTAGGCCGCCAGGGCGGCGTCCCAGTCGACGCCCGTCGTGGTCCCCGCGGCCGCGGAGCCCGTCACGCCCTGCGCGCCCACGTGCTCGGCCAGCACCCACGCGTCCTCGATGGCCATCACCGCGCCCTGCGCGAGGTACTGCAGCGGCGGGTGGGCGGCGTCCCCGGAGAGGGCGATCCGGCCCCGCACCCAGTCCATGATCGGCTCGCGGTCGAACATCCGCCACCAGCGATCGCGCCACATCAGCGGCAGACCGGCCCGCACCTGGGCGCAGGTGGCCTCGAAGGCTCCGTCCAGCTCGTCGGGCGTGCCCCAGTCCTCCTCTCCGGCCAGCGCCTTCGGCGACTCGAACACCGCGACCTGGTTGAACATCTCGCCGTGGCGCAGCGAGTACTGGACGAAATGGCACCTGGGGCCGACGTAGACGACCACGTCCTTGAGGTGCACGTCGAGGTCGGCGACCCTGTCGATCGGCATGGCGCCCCGGTAGGCGACGTACGCGGAGCTGACCGGCCGGTCATCGCTCAGGATCCCGCGGGCCACGGAGTGCAGACCGTCGGCGGCGAGCACGACCTCGCCGAACTCGCGCCCTCCCTCGTGAACGGCGACAGCGCCCCCCTCGGCCTGCTCGTACCCGGTCACCGCGACGTCGTTGACGAGATCCACCCCCGCCCGCCGGCAGGCGCGCAGCAGCGTGCCGTGCAGATCGCTGCGATGGATCACCATGTACGGAAAGCCGTAGCGCCGCTCCACGTCGTGCAGGTCGAGCCTGGTGATGACCTCGGCGTCGACGGCGTCCTTCATGACGATGCTCTCGGGGAGCACACCGAGCGACTTGATCTCGTCGAGCAGACCCCAGTGGCTCAGGATGCGGGTGCAGTTGGGCGCGATCTGCAGACCGGCGCCGACCTCGCCGAACCGGGAGGCCTGCTCCAGCACCCGCACCCGCAGGCCCTTCCGGGTGAGCGCGAGGGCGTTGGCCAGACCGCCGATGCCTCCGCCCACCACCACGACGTCGACACCGTCGCCGTCTTCAGCCATGTCTGTCGTTCCTTTCGTCACCCCGCGCCTGCCTAGAGCCAGTGCGGGAGTTCGGGTGCAGGCCGGCCTTCCGCGCCGGTGACGTCGTCCGTCCGGCGGCCGGAGAGGTAGGCCGTGAGGCCGGCCAGGGTGCCGGTCACCGGAGCGGGGTCTCCGGTGCCGGAGACGGTCCATGTGCCGTTGTGGCCGGTGGCCGTGAGGGTGAGCGCGGGCCCGGCGCCGCTGCCGGACCGTTTGGCGGTGATGTCGTCGATCAGGGCGACGAGGAAGTCGGCCGGGAGATCGTCGAAGCCCACTCCGGCGCCGAGGTCGACGGCGTGCACCATGACCTCGCGGGCGCGCATCCAGGGGATCTCCTCGGCGGGGACCTGGCGGCCCTGGGCGGTGCGGACCTGGCGGGCCCACTGCCGCTCGTCCAGCTCGGCGAGCCGTGCCTCCAGGGTCTCGGCGGCCCGCGCGGCCCAGGCGCGCAGCTCGGCCGCCGGCCGCGCGGCACCGGCCTCGATGTCGGCGTCGCGCCGCGCCGGCGAGGAGTACATCGGTGTCTCCTCGCCGGTGCGCGCCCAATGTGCCAGGTTGACCAGCGCGTCGGCGTTGGCGGCGACGTGGGCCAGCAGGTGCCTGCCGGTCCAGCCGTCGAGCGCCGTGGGCCGGGCCAGCCGGTCGTCCGGCAGCGTGATCAGGGCGTCGAAGAAGGTCCTGGTGCCCTGGGCCATCCAGCGCAGGGTGTCGGCGCGGCTCCTGTCGGCCGCCATCAGGCGACCGACTCGGCGACGGCCTTGGCCTCGGACCGGCCCAGGCCGGTGATCTCGGTGGTCAGGACGCCGCCGTCGGCGAGGTACCGGGCGGGCTTGCGGGCGTGACCCACCCCGCCGGGGGTACCGGAGGCGATGACGTCGCCCGGGCTGAGCGTGAGGATCGTGGAGATGTACCGCACCAGGGCGACCGGGTCGAACACGAGATCCGAGGTGTCGGCCCGCTGCACCACCTCGCCGTCGACGGATCCGGTCAGGGTGAGCGAGGGCCGGGTGCCGCCGGGCAGCTCGTCCGGGGTGACCAGGTAGGGGCCGAACGGCGTGCTGCCCTCCCAGGTCTTGCCCTGCAGCCACATCGGGGAGCGGTACTGCCAGTCGCGCGCGGTAACGTCGTTGAGGACGGCGAACCCGGCGATGGCCTCGGCGGCGTCGGCCTCGGTGGCCCGCCGCACGGTCCTGCCGATGACGATCGCGAGCTCGGCCTCCCAGTCCACCTGCTCGGACTCCGGCGGGAGCTGGATCTCGTCATAGGCCCCGACGAGCGCCTCGGGGTACTTGGCGAACAACGTCGGGTACCGCGGCAGCTCCCGCCCCATTTCAAGGATGTGGTTGCGGTAGTTCAGGCCCACACAGATGATCTTGCCGGGGCGGGGGACGACCGGCGCGTAGCCGACGCCCGCCACCGCACCTCCCTGGGTCCGGGCCGCGTACTCGGCCCAGTCCGGCTGGGCCAGCAGCTCACCGACGTCGGCGAGACCGAGGTCGACCAGGGTCTCCCCCTCCACACGTACGGCCCGGGTGGCACCGTCGGCGGTGCGGATGGTGGCGAGCTTCATGCGTTTCGTCCTTCCACGTGGGCGCGGTCCAGGTGCAGCGCCTCGAAAATCGGTCCGTCACCGAATTTGAAGAGATCAAGGGCGGCCGAGTCGGAGTCGGACGCCGAGGCCTCCGACCTCGCCGAGAACGGCACCCAGGACGGGACGACGAACAGGTCACCGCGGGTGACCGACCAGGAGGCGTCGCCGACCGTGACCCGGCCGCCACCGTCGAAGACCTGGTACACCGAGGAGCCGGCCTCCCGGCGGGGCGAGGTCTCGGCGCCGCTGCGGATCCGGTGCATCTCCGCCCGGATGGTCGGCAGCACATCGCCTCCGGTGGTGGGGTTGGTGTAACGCACCGCCGCGTGGCCGGGCTCGACCGTCCCGGCATGGCCCTCGGCCTCGAGATCGAGCTGGTCCGCCAGCGCGCGGTCGGTGTCGACCCACCGGTAGGCCAGCAACGGGGTGCCGGGCTGAGAGCCGGGGGCCGAAACCGGGCGCAGGCCGGGGTGCCCCCACAGCCGCTCCGAGCGGGAACGTTCGGGGGTGGTGCGTTCGGCCGCGCTGATCTCGTCACGGCCGAACTCGAAGAACTGCGACTCGGTGACGTACTGGAACGGGATGTCCAGGCCGTCGATCCAGGCCATCGGCCTGTCGGCCGCGTTGTGGTGGGCGTGCCAGTTCCAGCCCGCCTGGGGCAGGAAGTCCCCGCGACGCATCGGCACCGGATCACGGCCGACCACGGTCCACACCCCCTCGCCCTCGACGACGAAGCGGAACGCGTGCTGGGTGTGCCGGTGCTCCGGGGCGTCCTCACCCGGCATGAGGTACTGGATCGCCGCCCACAGCGTCGGCGTCGCGAACGGCCGGCCGCCCAGCGCCGGGTTCGCCAGCGCGATCGCCCGCCGCTCCCCGCCCCGCCCGACCGGCACCAGATGCCCGGCCCGGTCCGCCAGGGCCAGCAGGCTCTCCCACCGCCACAGGTGCGGTGTCGCCTTGGATCGCGGGTGTAGCGGCATCAGGTCGCCGATCTCGGTCCACAGCGGGACCAGCAGCTCCTTCTCGAAGCCGCGGTACAACTCCTCCAACGCCACCGACGGCGTCGGCTGGTCCGGCGAGTCGACCACGGCGAGGCGAACCGGGGAGTTCGCGGTCTCGGTCATCTCTGGCTCCTTCGACGTGGCGTGACACAGCGGTGATCGCCGGCCTCGCCGTGTTGCCAGCTTGTATCCTGAGCACCAGAGAAGAACAGGAGATTCTGCTATGAAGAATCCGCCGAACTACTCCGTGCGAAGCGTCGACCACGCGCTCCAGCTCGCGGTCATGCTCCAGGTCGAGGGTCCATTCGGCGTGGGCGAGGCCGCCGAGCGTCTCGGGGTGGCGCCCTCCACCGCCCACCGGCTGCTGGCCATGCTCGTCTACCGGGACTTCGCGATCCGGCGCGAAGACCACCGGTACGCGGCCGGACCGGTCCTCTCGCTGGGCGGGAGCTCCCAGTCACGTACCGCGCTGCTGCGCTCGGTCGCCATGCCGCACCTGGCCGGCCTGGTCGAGCGGATCCGGGAGAGCGCCAACCTGCAGATCCTGGCCGGTGACCACGTACGGTTCATCGGATCGGTGGAATGCACCCAGGCGCTGCGGGTCGGCAACCGCGAGGGCATGGTCTTCCCCGCGCATCTGGCCTCCGGTGGCAAGGTCATGCTCGCCGACCTGCCGCCCGAACGGCTCGACGCACTGTACAGCGAGGCGAAATGGGCTGGTCGCCTGGACCAGCGCCCCAACCTCGCGACACTCCGTCGCGAGCTGCGGACCGTCCGCGAGCGGGGTTTCGCCATCAACGCCGGCAGGACCGAAAGGGGCGTCACCGCCATCGGCCGGGCCGTGCGCGGCGAGGACGGCCGCGCTCAGGCAGCCGTCTCGGTGTCGATGCCCACCAGCCGCTTCTCCCGGGATCGCCTCTCGGACCTGGTCAGCGCCCTGGCCCTGACCACCCGCGACATCGAAGAGGAGATGCGAGGTGCCGATCTCCCCAGCACCCGCTCGTGAGTTCCGCGCCGCGGACCGCCGGTCAGCTGAGCAGTGCCGAGAGCTTCGTGTCCGGGGCCAGCACGACACGGGTGAGCAGCGCGGCCACTCGGGCCAGGCGGTCCTCGGCCTCCTCCCGGTCCCAGAGTTCGACGGCGTACTCCAGGTCGAGCACCACCCGCTCCCCCGCCATCCCGGCGTACATCTCCAGCTCGTAGCGGTTGGCCCTGGTGTGCACGTAGTCGAAGCCGACCTCGCATCCGGCCAGTTCCGGCACCGCGGGGCCGTCGCCCGCCCAGTCGGAGGTGACCTGGAAGAGCGGCATCCTGCGCGGGTCGGGGTGGATCCTCAGTGCCCGTACCACCTCGTTGAACGGGGTGCTCTGGTGCGCGTACGCCTCCAGGACGGTCCGGCGTACCCGCCCGGCCAGCTCGGTGAAGGTGGGGTCGCCGCCGCAGTCGAGGCGGAGCGCCACCATGTTGACGAAGCAGCCGACCACGCCCTCCAGACCGGGCAGCGGGCGGTTGTCCGCGGTGGTGCCGATCACCACGTCGTCCTGGCCGCTCCACTGGGCCAGCATCGCCGCGAAGGCGGCGGTCACCAGCATGTAGGGCGTGGTCCTGCTCCGCCTGGCCAGCGCGAGCAGCCGGCGCGAGTCCGCGGGCGGCAGATGATGGGCGATCATCTCGGTGTCGCGACTCTGCCGCCGCCCGTCGCGCGTCCTGGGCAGGACCAGTTCGGGGGCCCCGCGCAGTCGTTCCCGCCAGAAACGCTCCGAGGCGGCGGCCTCGGGGCCGCCGAGCCAGGCCCGCTCCCAGGCCACGTAGTCGGAGAAGCGCAGGTGCGGTGCGGCGGGCGCGGTGTCGCGGTCGGAGTACAGGCGGCCGAGCTCGCCGATCAGCAGGCCCATCGAGACGCCGTCGGTGACCAGGTGGTGCTGGACCAGCGCGAGGACGTGGTCACCGTCGCCGAGGCGGTAGAGGCCGGCCCGCACCAGGGGGGCGACGGACAGGTCGAAGCCGCGCTCGGCGTCGCGGGCCGTACGGCGGGCCGCCTCCGCCGCCCGCCCCGCCTCGGGCAGGCCGGTGAGGTCCTCGACGGGCAGCTCGACGCGGGCGTCGGCGTCGAAACGCAGCACCGGCACGTCGCCCACCAGCGCCACCCGGGCGCGCAGGTTCTCGTGCCGGGCGACGAGCGCGTCGAACGCGCCGCGCAGGGCGTCCACGTCGATCGGGCCGCGTATCCGGTAGGTTACGGCGGCGATGAAGTCCCGGGCGTCGCCGCCCGCGAGCTGCTCGTTGATCCAGATCTGCAGCTGCGCGGTGGACAGCGCGCAGCCGTCCGGCTCCGTGCCGTCCGGTACGGCCTGCCCGGCGGGCGCCCGTTCGGGCTCCGGCTCGGGCCGCCCCGCGCGATCGGCGCGGCTCGCGCCGGCGAGCGTGTGCTCCAGCGCGGGGTGCCTGGCGGCCAGGTAGTCGGCCAGGTCGGCGGGGACGCAGTGCTCGAAGAGGGCCGTCAGCGGAACACGCACGGCGAGCACCGAGGCGATCTCGCGTACCAGCCGGGCCGCCAGCATCGAGTGGCCGCCCAGCGCGAAGAAGTCGTCGTCGGGTTCCACCACGTCGAGGTTCATGACGCGCGCCCAGATGGCGCAGAGCGCGGCCTCCAGAGCGGGCAGCTCGCTCCGCTCGCCGAGTTCGGCCGCCTCGGGCAGCAGGGCGGTCCTGACCCGGCCCTCCTCGTCGCGCGGGATCTCCTCCACCGCCACGATGACGGCGGGCACCATGTAGTTCGGCAGCCGCTCGACGAGCGTGGCGCGCAACGCGTCGGGCGGTTGCCCGGCGACGGCGTAGCCGACCAGCTCGCGTCCCGCGCCGCCCTCGACCGCGATGACCGCGGCGTCGCGTACGGCGGGGTGGGCGCGCAGGACCTCCTCGACGTCCTCCAGCTGCACCTGGAAGGGGCCGAAACCGACCAGCCGGTCCTCGCGCCCGCGCTCGACCACCCGCCCGTCGGGCCTGCGGACGGCCAGACGGCCGGTGGGTCCGTGCCCGCCGGAGTGGCGGACCAGCTGGCCGACGGCCCCGGCGGGCAGCACGTTGCCGTCCGGGTCGAGCACGGTCACGTCGCCCTGGGTGAGGGTGGCCCACTCCTGCGGGGAGATCATCGGGATCTCCGACAGGGGCTGAGCGGGGTCTGCTGCGACCGCCCGCAGCACCCGCTCGTGATGACGCATCAGGCGGGCGATCGTGACCTCGTCGAAGAGGGCGTCGTCGTACTCGACGAAGAAGTCGACCCGCTCGCCCCGCCGTACCGCCTCGACCGCCACGTCGAAGCGGGACCTACCGCGCGTCACCTCGACCTCTGCGGCGGGCACACCGCCGATGGAGCGCTCGGCCGCGCCCGCGTCCCACATGGTGAAGACGACCTGCACCAGCGGGGTGTGCCCGGCGTCGCGCTCGGGCTGCAGGAACTCCACGAGCTTCTCGAACGGTACGTACTGGTGGTCGAAGGCGTCGAAGGCGGCCTCGCTGACCGCGTCGGCCAGCTCGGTGAAAGGGATCTCGCCCGCGGGGCGCAGCCGTACCGGCACGATGTTGGCGAAGAAACCGAGCGTGCCGTCGAACTCGCGCCCGGGGCGGCCGGGGGCGCCGGTGCCCAGCACCATGTCGCCGCGTCCGGTGTAGCGGTAGAGGGTGGTGGCGAAGGCGGAGAGCAGCACGGTGAAGAGGGTGCCGCCGACCCGCTCGGCGACCTCGCCGAGCGGGCCGGTCAGGCCGGGGTCGAGCGGGAATCGCTCGCGCCTGCCGGTGCCGGCCCGCCGGCGCGGCCGGGGCCGGTCCGCGGGCAGCTCCAGCACGGTGGGCGCGCCGTCGAGCGTCCGCCGCCAATGGTCGACGTCGGCGGCCAGGCGGCCGCCGGCGAGCCGCTCGCGCTGCCAGCGGGCGAAGTCGCCGTACTGGGCGGGCGCACCGTTGGCCGGCTCGCCCCGGTAGGCCGCGTCCAGCTCGTCGAGCAGCAGGTTCATCGAGAATCCGTCGCTGATGATGTGGTGCACCCCGAGCACGAGCGCCTGCCGCTCCGAGCCGAGCGTGACGAGCGAGGCGCGCAGCAGCGGCCCGGCGGCCAGGTCGTAGGGGGCCTCGGCGACCTCCCGGGCGTACTCCATGAGCGCCTGCTCGCCGCCGACGGACGCCTCGCGCAGTACGGGACCCCGTGCCCAGATCGCCTGGACCGGTTCGCTTCCCTGGTAGACGAAGGTGGTGCGCAGCACGTCGTGCCGGGCCACCACCTCGTCCAGCGCCCGGCCCAGCCGGGCGGCGTCCAGTGTGCCGTCCAAGACGAGTACCTTCAGCTCGTTGTAGGAGCCGTTGCCGGGATCGTCCTGCTCGACGAACCAGAGCTGCTCCTGCAGGTAGGAGAGCGGGGCGGTGCGGTCGGGCAGGCCGGTCACGGCGCTGTCTCCGTCCTCCTGGCGATCACCCACAGGAAGCGCGACTCCCCGAGCGGTGTCCGCTGCGCCACGACCTCCTCGCGCTCGGGTACCAGGCCCGCCGCGCGCAGCAGCCGAAGGTTCTCCTCGGTGGGGAAGCCGGAGAAGAACATGGTCGAGCCGAACCACTCCTCGATCGCGCCGGGGATGTCCTCGGTCATCAGGGTGGCGAGCAGCAGACCGCCCGGCTTCAGCCAGCGGGCGATGCCGCCCAGCAGGCCGGGCAGTTCCTCGCGCGGCAGGTGGGTGAGGGTGTAGATGGACACGACGGCGTCGAAGGAGGCGTCGGGGAACCGCGCCTGGGCCATGTCGGCCTGCACGAGCGTGGCGCCGGGCAGTGTCCTCTCGGCGAGTTTGAGCTGTTCGGCGGAGATGTCGACGGCGGTGAGGGCGTGCGCCTCGGCCAGGCGGCGCGAGGACTCGTGGCCGCTGCCGACACCCAGCTCCAGCACCGAACCGCCTTCGGGCAGCATCCCGAGCAGGTGGCCGGTCCACTCCGTGCGGGGGCCGTCGGAGAACTCGGCCTGGAAGGCGGCATAGCGGTCGGCGATGTCGTCCCAGCCCTCGCGGACGATGTCCTTGAGATCGGAGCGGACCTCGGAGTCGACCGCGTCGGCGACCCCGGCGATGGTCGGCCGGTCGAAGAAGTCGGCGACCGGCACCTCGATGCCGAAGATCGTGCGGACCCGGCCCAGGAGCTGGATGACCTGGATGCTGGTGCCGCCCAGCTCGAAGAAGTGGTCGTGCGGACCGAGCGAGCCCACGCCGAGCAGCGGTTTCACGATCTCCTCGGCCACCCTGCGCCTGGTCGGCGTCCAGTCGGCGCCGTCATCGGTGCTGTCATCGGTGCCGTCATCGGTGCCGGTGTCGCTGTCGGTGTCGGTGTCGGTGCCGCCGCGCGAAGTCCTGGCGGCGGCCAGGGCCTCGCGGTCGACCTTGCCGGCCGGGGTGAGTGGAATCTCCGGGACGTGGACGAACTCGTTGGGGACCAGCGGGGCCGTCAGCCACCGGGCGGCGGTCTCACGCAGCTCGGTCACGCCGGGCGGCTCCCCCGTCGCGCAGACGACGTAGGCGATCAGGCGGGCGTCGCCGTCGTCGAGGGCCTCCGCCTCGACCACGGCGTGCGCGACCGCCGGGTGCCTGCGGAGGGTCTGCTCGATCTCCTCCAGCTCCACCCGGACGCCGCGCACCTTGACCTGCCGGTCGGCCCGCCCGGCGAAGACCAGCTCGCCGTCGGCGGTCCAGCGCACCAGGTCGCCGGTGCGGTAGAGCCGCTCGCCCGGCGTGGTGGCGAACGGGTCGGGGACGAAGGAGAGCGCGCTCGCACCGGGGCGGTCCAGGTAGCCGCGGCCGAGGCCGGGACCGCCGACGTACAGTTCGCCGACCGTGCCGATCGGGACCGGGCGCATCGACTCGTCCAGGGCGTAGGCCCGGTGGTTGGGCATGGCGCGCCCGATGGGTGGTGAGGTGTCCCAGCTTCCCCGGCACTCCTGGGTGATGACGCCGACCGTGGTCTCGGTGGGCCCGTAGCTGTTGACGAACCTGCGTCCGGCCGCCCAGCGGGTGGTGAAGTCACCCGAGTAGCTCTCGCCGCCGACCGCGAGCACCCGCAGGTCGGGGAAGTCGCCGGGCTCCAGCAGTCTCAGCATGCCGGGGGTGCCCATGTAGACGGAGATGCGCCGCTCGCGCAGCAGGTCGCGGAACCGCTCGGCGGAGGTACGGGTCTCGGCGGAGGCGACGTGCAGGACGGCCCCCGACAGCAGCGCCCCGAAGGCGTCGAAGGTGGAGACGTCGAAGGCGATCGAGGAGAACTGCACGAGGCGGTCCTGCGGCGAGAGCCCGTACAGGTGCTGGGCGCCCCGGACGAACGCGGTGACCGCGCGGTGCTCGATGAGGACGCCCTTGGGCGTCCCGGTGCTGCCTGAGGTGTACATGACGTAGGCGAGGTTGGCCGGGTGCAGCGGCACCCCCGGGTCGTCCTCGTCGCCCCCGGGGTGGTCGTCGACGTTCACCACGCACCACGGACCCGGCGGCACCTCGGCCTCGGTGGTGGAGTCGGCCAGCACCACGGCGGTTCCGGCGTCGCGCAGGATCGCCTCGACCCGCTCGGGCGGGTTGCCCTCGTCGATCGGAACGTAGGCGCCCCCGGCGGCCAGCGTGCCGAACATGGACACCACCATTCCGGCCGAACGGCGCTGGTAGACGGCGCAGCGGTCCTCGGGGCGCACGCCGAGGCCGAGCAGGTGCCCGGCCAGGCGGTTGGCGGCGCGGCGCACCTCGTCGTAGCTGAGGGTCGTGCCCTCCTCGTCCGTCAGCGCCGTGGCGGCGGGCGACCTGGCGACCTGGGCGGCGAACCGTTCGATGACGGTCGCCGGCTCGTCGGCCAGCTCGGTGCGGTTCCACTCCTCGACGACCAGGCGCGCGTCGTGCTCCTGGATCGTGTCCATCGGCTCCTCCTTCGGGGACCGTTCCTTCCGGGACTGTTCGTCGGTGCGCCCGCGGGTCAGGACCGCTCGCCGTCCATCCACCGGCGCAGGCTCAGCGGGCGCATGTCCGTCCAGACCTCCTCGATGTGGGCCAGGCACTCCTCACGGGTGCCGCTGTGGCCGACGCTCCGCCAGCCCTCGGGAATGTCACGGTCGGTCCACCAGATGGAGTACTGCTCCTCGTGATTGCGCACCACCGTGTACTCGGCGTTCTCCGCCATTCTGGTCTCCTTCGCTTCATTCATCATTCGATAGGGCCTGCCATCAGAACAATGCCATGGCCAGACAGAAGCGATTTAACACATTTTTCGGGAAATGTTAGGGTTTTGAAGGGGCGGCGTATGTGCGGAATAGTCGGCGTATCCGTTATCGAAGGAACGGCCGGGCAACCGGCCTTCGACGGGCTCGTCACCCTGCAGCACCGCGGCCAGGAGTCCTGGGGCATCGCGGTGTCCGGCCCCGGCGGCGTGCGGGTCCGGCGGGCGCTCGGTTTCGCCTCGCGCTCGGCCTGTGATGACCCGCCCCACGATGACGCGGTTCACGACGACGCGGTTCACGACGACCCGGCCCGTGACGGCCTGTCCGCCTGGCGAGCCGGGAGGGTGGCGGTCGCCCACACCCGGTACTCCACCACCGGCGCCACGGTGCCGGAGAACTCCCAGCCCTTCGTGCACGAGGCACGGCGCATCGCGCTGGCGCACAACGGGGACCTCGTCAACGCCGCCGAGCTGCGCGCCCGGCTCGGCCGCGAAGGGTACGGGTTCCACTCGACCAGCGACTCCGAGATCATCCTCGCCCTGCTCGCCGGCACGGGCGAGACCCCCGGCACGCTCCTCGGCACCGCACCCGGCCCGAAGGACCGGCACCCCGCGGACACCGGCCCGATCGTGGCCGGGGTCGCGCGGGCCACGCGGGTGCTGCGGGGCGCGTACTCGGTGGTGTGCGCCGTCGGCGACCATCTCGTGGCCTTCCGGGATCCGCACGGCCTGCGCCCCCTGGTGGCGGGGTTCGCCGAGGGCAGGGCGGTCGTCGCCTCGGAGACCTGCACCCTCGACGCGCTCGGCTGCACCGAGCAGCGGGAGGTGGAACCGGGCGAGGTGCTGGTGCTGCGCGACGGCCGCCCGGCCGGGGCGCAGCGCGTGGCGGAGCCCGCCCCGCGCAGCTTCTGCGTCTTCGAGCACCTCTACCTGACCAGGCAGGACTCCAGGATCGACGGCACCAGAACCGGCGCGACGCGGGTGGCGTTCGGCGAGCGGCTGGCGCTGGAGTCCCCGGCGGACGCCGACCTGGTCGTGGCCGTCCCGGCCTCCGGCGTGCCGGCGGCCCGCGGGTACGCGCGGGCCGCCGGACTGCCGCTGGCCGGGGTGCTGGTCCGTGACGAGCAGGTGGGCAGGACGTTCATCGAACCCGACCTGCGACGACGTGAACGCAGGCTGCGGCGCAAGTTCTCCGTCGGCGCGCCGGTGGACGGGGCCAGGGTCGTGGTGGTCGACGACTCGATGGTGCGCGGGTCCACCATGCGGCGCATCGTCGCGCTGCTGCGCGAGTCGGGGGCGAGCGAGGTGCACGTGCGGATCGCCGCGCCGCCGCTGATCGCGCCCTGCCACTACGGGGTGGACCTCGTCGACACCGGTGAGCTGGTGGCGACCGGGCGCGAGAGCGGGGAGGTGTGCCGGATCATCGGCGCGACGAGCCTGGCGTACCTGTCGGTGGCGGGCATGCGGCACACGCTGGGGAGCGCGGCGGGCGAGGGTCTCTGCGAGGGGTGCATCACCGGCGACTACCCCACCCGGGTGAGCCCGGCGCGCGACAAGTCGAGGCTCGTACCCGTGCCGGCCCCGCGGCGCACGGCGGCCGCCCGCCTCCGTTGACGGTGCTCAGGGCCGCGCCTAGCCTCCGCCAGATGAGCCAAGAACCAGAAACGAACGGCTACGACGACGGTGGTTGCGACGCCCGCTACACCCGGACCACCTGCCTGTGGGGGCGCAGGCCGGACGGGATCTCCGACACCCTGGCGGACGCGCTCTCGCTGCCCCCGGCACCCGAGGAGATCGCTCCGCCCTCCGCTCCACCTGGCGCGGGCGCGCCCACGGTGCTCGACGTGGGGTGCGGCGAGGGGCGCAACGCGGTACGGCTCGCCCAGCGGGGCGCGCGGGTGCTGGCGATGGACATGTCGGCCGCCGCGCTGGAGAACGGCGCGCGGGCCTGGGGCGCTACCGGCGGCGGGGCCGGGGGGATCGAGTGGCGCCGGGGCGACGCGCGCACCACCCGGCTCGCGCCCGGCTCGTTCGACGGGGTGCTGGCGTGCAGCGTCCTGCACTGGCTGCGGGACGAGGGACAGGTGGCCGAGGTCATCGCCAGGCTCCAGGCCGCGACCTCCCCGGGAGGGGTCAACGCCCTGCTGATGTTCAACGGCGGCCACGCCTATCGGCCTCCCGCCGGCGAGATGCGCCTGCCGGTCCTGCTGCCCCACGACTGGTACCTCGCCAGGTACGACGGATGGACCGTGCTGAGCGCCACCGACACCGACTCCACCCACACCCACACCGGCCATGAGGAGCCGCACACCCACGCGGTGACCAGGCTGGTGGCCCGCCGGGGGGTGGACACGTGAGCTCGCCGGCAGGTAGACCCGCGGGCCCGCCGCACCCGCTCGAATGGCCGGTCTACGACGACGGCGTGGCGGCCAGGGTCGCCGAGCTGGTGACGCGGGGGCGCACGTTCGACTACGACTACGGGCCCGAACTGGCCGGGCTGGAGCGGTCGTTCGCCGAGCGACACGGCCGCGCCCACGCCCTGGCGCTCACCTCGGGTACCGCGGGACTGCTGGCCGCCTACTTCGCGCTGGGCATCGGCCCCGGTGACGAGGTGATCGTCCCGGACCTCACGTTCTTCAGCACCGCCTCGCCGCTGTTCCTGCTGGGCGCGGTGCCAGTGCTCTGCGACGCGGGCGACGCCACCGGGAACGTGGCCCCCTCGGCCGTGGAGGCGCTGGTCACGCCGCGTACCGTCGCGATCGTCGTCACCCACCTGTGGGGCCACAGCTGCGACATGGACGCCCTGCGGGCGGTGGCCTCCCGGCGCGAGCTCGCCCTGGTCGAGGACTGCTCGCACGCCCACGGCTCCACCTTCCGCTCCCGGCCGGTGGGCTCCCTGGGCGATGTGGCGATCTTCAGTGTGGGCGGCAGGAAGCTGGTCTCCGGGGGTATGGGCGGCATGCTGCTGACCGACTCCGAGGACGTCTTCGCCCGCGCCTGCCTGCTGACCAACTTCCGGCACCGCACCGACCTGACCATCGACGCCGTCCGCTACCGGCCGTTCCTGCTGACCGGTCTCGGCGGCAACTTCCGCATCTCCACGCCCGGCGCGGTGCTGGCCCAGAGCCACCTCGACCGGCTGGACGAGCTGGTGGAGCACCGGGTGGCCAACATGTCGGCCCTGTCTTCGGGGCTCGGCGAGCTGCCGGGGGTGCGCCCCTCCCCCGTCGCCGAGGGGGTCACGATGGGCGCGTGGTACGACGGGGTCGTCGAGGTGACGCCGGAGTGCCCGTTCAGCAGGGACGGCCTGGTGGCGGCCGGCCAGGAGCGCGGCCTGAAGGTGCGCGCCCCGGCCACCCGGCCGCTGCACGTCTTCCCCCTCTTCCAGGGCACCGCGCCTGACTGGTCACCCCAGGTCGCCGCCGCGGTCCGGGCCGCGGCCACGGTGAACGACCGCCCGTTCCCGCGTTCCGCGGAATTGTTCGCCCGATGGATGAAATTGCCGGTGAATTTCCTCTGGGAACAGAACTCGCCGCTGGTCGACGCGTATCTGGAGGCGTTCGACGACGCATTCTCGATGGCCCGTACCGCGTAACGTCGCCCATGTTTCCAGCGTCGATTCCGGAGTAATCCAAATGAGCCGACAGACGTTTCCCGTCATTCATGCCGTCGCCCCCGCCAGCCTGGAGAGCTGGTTCGGCCATTTCGTCGACCTCGCCCCCGGGGACCGGGCCGTCTTCACCGGGGAGGACGCCGGTGTGGATGTGGCCCCGCTGCTGGAGGCGATCGGCCGGGCCCCGCGGGCGACGGTGATCTTCCATTCCAGCCACGCGACGCTCGGCCGCGACCAGTTGCTCGCGTTCCGGCTCCGTGAGCTCGGCCACCGGGCCGAGTGCCAGTCGCGGCTCTGCGCCTCGCTGGGCAGCGACAAGATCCTGATGAAGGAGTTCTTCGACCGCTACCGCCTGGTCTCCCCACCGTGGGCGCGGGCCGGTGAGCCGCTGCCCGAGGCCGGCCCCGACACCCCCGTGGTGATCAAGGACCGGCACGGGACGCAGAGCGTCGGCACCCGGCTGGCCCGCGCGGACGAGTGCCGTCTGGCCCCCAACGAACTGGGCGAGCTGTACGTCGACGGAGTCGAGTACTCGGTGCTGATCTACCGCGACGAGCACGGCACGGCGACCTTCCCGCCGGTGTGGAAGGGGCCGACCACCCAGGACCTGGTGCCGCCGTGGCAGCGGCTGCGGCTCTGTCCCGACCCGGCGCTCGGCGGCACCTGGGACCGCAAGCTGCGGGCGGTGGGCAAGCGGCTGGCCGACCTGGCCGAGGCGCACGGCTACCTGGAGGCGGAGTTCCTGCTGACCCCGGCCGGTGAGGTGCACCTGCTGGAGATCAACCCCCGGGTGTCGGGCACCATGCGGCTGGCCGCGATGGCCACCCGGCTGCCGATCTTCTCCCTGCACGCCAGGCCCGAGCTCCGCGACCACCTCTGTGCCGCCCGCTTCAGCGGCGAGGTCCCCTACAGCGGCGCCCCGATCACCGACGCCGACGGCGAGGTGTTCGCCACCTCCCGGCTCACCGTCGCCGGGGAGAGTCCCGGCGAGGTCCGCGCCAAGCTGCGCGAGCTGGGCGCGGAGCCCCGGGTGCTGCCCCGCGCCTCCTGAGGACCGCTCAGGCGGACCGGCGTACCCTGGCTTCCGCCGTTCCCCTCGCCTTCCGATCGCGCCGTGCGTCCCGGCGGTCCAGCAACTCCAGCAGGGGCGCGGTCGCGGCGGTGGAGACCAGCGCGACGATCACCAGCATGGTGAAGAGCGCCTGGGTGATGATGCCGAGACCGAGGCCGATGCTCAGGATCACCAGCTCGGTCACGCCCCGGCAGTTCATCAGCACCCCGAGCCGCGCGGACTCCCGCCAGGTCACGCCCAGCGGCCTGGCGACGGCCGCCACGCCGCCGATCTTGCCCGCCACCGCGACCGCGAGGATCAGCAGGCACCAGCCCCACCTCGTCGCCTCCTGGCCGAGCAGCCCGATCTGGGTGTTGAGCCCGACGAAGGCGAAGAAGGGCGGCAGCAGGAAGGACGTGGTGAAGTCCTGCGTGCGCTCGCGGACCCGCCTCAGCCGCACGTCACCGTCGCGCGGGAACAGGACACCGAACAGGAACGCGCCGAAGATCAGGTGGATGCCGATCAGCTCGGTCAGCAGCCCCGAGACGAGCAGGCCCACGATGACGACGGGCAGCGTCGCCTCCTGGGAGAGCCCCCGGCGCAGCAGCCGGGCCAGCAGCGGCCGTACCACCCCGACCATGACGGCGGCGAAGGCCGCGGTGAGACCGAGCGTGCGCAGCGCCTCGGCGGGTGAGGAGCCTCTGGCCATGGTGATCGCCACGGCCAGCAGCAACCACGCGGTCACGTCGGCGATGGCGGCGCAGGTGATGGTCAGCGCCCCGGTCGGGGTGTGGAAGAGCCCGCGTTCCAGCAGGATCCGTGCCAGCACGGGGAAGGCGGTGACGCTCAGCGCGGCGCCGACGAACAACGCGAAGACCGGGAATCCGACGGGCGCGGCCGCCAGCGGCGCGTAGATCAGCAGGGCCAGCGCGACCCCGAGCGCGAACGGGATGGCCACGCTCGCCTGGCCGCAGAGCAGTGCGATCCGGCCCCGTCCGCGCAACAGGTCACCGCGGAGCTCCAGCCCGACCAGGAACATGAAGAAGGCCAGTCCGAACTGGGCCAGCAGGTTCAGGTAGGGCATGACGGCGCCGGGGAACAGCACGCGGTACGCCTCGGGCCAGACGGCGCCGAGCAGGGAGGGGCCGAGCACGATGCCGGCGGCCATCTCCCCGATCACCCGGGGCTGGCCGAGCCGCCCCAGCACGGCCCCGCCGAGATGGGCCAGCGCGACGACCACGGTGATGGAGAGCAGCAGCAGGGGCGTGGCCGGCACCTGCTGCTGCCGGCCCACCCCCACCGAGGGCGTCGGGACGGGGCCGGTGGCCGTCCCCGCGTCGAACCCCAGCATCAGCAGCGCCAGCACGGCGGGCAGCACGACGGCGAGACCGTACGCGATCACGAAATGACGCACCGTGCGCTTATCAGTGGACCGAAACCCTGGATAAGTCATGAACCAATTCCGTTTCCGAGAGGTCGCGTTTTTCCTGGGCGCGCATATCACAGAACAAAAATAATCGCCAAGAACAATGGAGATTCCGCTGGTCATCGACCTGCTTCCAGCTTTCCGCCGCACCCCGGAAAGGACATCTGGAAATTACTCATGATCGAAAGTGCGCTACCGAAAACCGTGGGTAAGGTACCGACCTGACTCACTCCACATGCACAGAAATCCGGAGGAAAAGTCGCATGCAGGTGCTCTCCCCCAACCGAGAGGCGAACCGCCAGGCGCCGCCCCCACGTGATGACAGACCATCCGTCCCCAGCCCGCGCGCCACCCCCTCCCAGGGTTCCAAACTCGCCCTGGACGCGTCCGCCAAGCCGCGGCGGACCGGGCTCCAGCTCCCGGTGAGCCTTCCCTTCGACACCTGGCGCCGGATCGGCCACCAGATCTCCCTCATCGCCGACTCCTCCGCCTGGTGGCTCGGCGACTGGCTGGTCTACGGCGAGAACGAGTACACCGACCGTTACAAGAGGGCGGTCGAGGAGAGCTCCCTCGACATTCAGACCCTGCGCAACTACGCCTGGGTCGCCCGGCGTTTCCCGGTATCCCGCCGGCGAGACAGGCTCAGCCTCCAGCACCACGCGGAGGTGGCCGCGCTCCCCGAGCACGAGCAGACGCTCTGGCTGGACCGTGCGGAACGCTTCAACTGGTCCCGCAACCGTCTTCGCAGCCAGATCAAGGCACACCGTGCCGCCGCACTCTCCGGCCGGACCGCGGAGACCGCCAGGCAGAAGGCCGTGATCCAGATAGACGTGCCCGCCGACCAGGAGCAGTCGTGGCGTGACGCGGCCCGCCGGATGAACCGCAGCGTGGAGGAGTGGGCCAGGCTCATCCTCAACCAGGTCGCCACCGGCGAGATCCCCGTCCGCGGCGTCCACGACGCCAAGGCCGGGTGAACGGAGGGACAGGTGGACGTCGTCCACACCCTGTTCGAGAGGCGGGCGCTCGAGGCGCCGGACAGCACGGCCCTGGTCTCCGGGGCCGTGCTGCTTACCTACCGGGAACTCGACGCCCGCGCCAACGGCCTGGCCCGGTCGCTCCTGCGCCGCGGCGTCGGCCCCGAGACGCCGGTCCCGCTACGGCTGGACCGCTCCCCCGAGCTGCTCGTCGCGCTGCTGGCCGTGTGCAAGGCGGGCGGCACGGCGGTGCTGCTCGACCCCGGCTGGCCCGAGGACCGCCTCGCCCCGGTGCTCGACGACTGTCCCGTGGTGATCGACGGCCCCCTGGACGCCGCCCCCTCCGGCGAAGGGCCCGGCATCCCCGCGCACCCCGACCAGCTCGCGTACGCGGTGCACACCTCCGGGTCGACCGGGCGGCCCAAGCTCGTCGGGGTGACCCACCGGGCGATCGCCCACCGGGTCGCCACCCACACCGAGGCCTACCGCATCACCCCCGCCGACCGCTCCAGCTGGCTGGCTCCCCCGGCCTCGTCGGTCTCGGTGGTGGAGCTGTGGCCCTATCTCTGCTCGGGTGCGAGCGTGCACGTCGCCGACCCGGCGACCTCGGGCTCACCCTCCGAGCTGCGTGACTGGATGGTCGCCTCGGGAATCACCCGCGCGTACGTGAACATGCCGCTCGCCGAGCCGCTGTACGGCCTGCCGTGGCCGGCGGAGACGTCGCTGCGGCTCATGACGGTCGGCAGCGACGCGGTGCGCGTGTGGCCCGCCCCCGACCTGCCCTTCGAGGTCGCGGTGGAGTACGGCTCCGCCGAGGCCAACGGCGTGACCAGCTGCCTGGTACCGCTGGAGGACCGCTGCACCTCGGCCACCGCCGACGAGGCCGCCAGGCGGGCCCGTCCCCCCATCGGACGTGCCTGGCCCGAGGTCGGCGCAGGCGTGCTGACCTCGGACCTGAGGCCGGTCGCGGCGGGCGAGATCGGCGAGCTGTTCGTGTCGGGCCCCGAGCTGGCCCGCGGCTACCTGGGCGAGGCGGCCCACACCGCCGAGCGCTTCCTGCCCGACCCCGCCGGTGGGGGAGGCCGCGTCTACCGGACCGGTGACCTGGTCAGGGAACGGCCTGACGGGCGGCTGGAGCATCACGGCCGCGTCGACGCGCAGGTCAAGGTCCGCGGCCACCGGGTGGAACCCGCGGAAGTGGAGGCCGTGCTGCTCCGGCACCCCGGGGTGCGCGAGTGCGTGGTCATGGGCGTGCCGGGCCCCGGCGGCGACCTGCGGCTGTGCGCCTACGTCGTTCATCCCGTCACTCCGGAGACCGGCGCTCCGAGCCGTACCGCGGACGGTGCCCGGTTCGAGATCGGGGAACTGCGCGCCTTCGCCTCGGCCCGGCTGCCCGAGCCGATGGTTCCGACCGCCTGGACGGCACTGGAGCGGCTGCCGCTGAACGCGGCCGGCAAGGTGGACCGCCGCGCCCTGCCCGCGCCCTCGTGGGGGGAGGCCACACGCGGACGTGAGAGGAGCGCGGACCCGGTGACGGCGGGGGTGCTGGAGCTGTGGGAGCGGGCGCTCGGCGCACGCGGCGCGCTGGGCGACCACTTCATCCGCTCCGGCGGCGACTCCCTGTCGGCCACCCGTCTCGTCGAGGCGGTCGGGAACCGCTACGGCGTGCGGATCCGGCTGCGCGAGTTCCTCAGGGCACCGACGCCCGAGACCCTCATCCAGACCATCAGGGCGGAAGGAAGCACACGATGACCGAGAGAAGATGGAGAAAAAGCCGCCCCACGTGGCTGCTGCGCGCCCCCGACCCCGAGGCGAGGGCGCGGCTGTGGTGCCTGCCCTACCCGGGTGCCGGGGCGTCGATGTACCACGGCTGGCCGGCCGAGGTGGACGGGATCGAGCTGTGCCCGGTGCAGTTGCCCGGCAGGGAGAACCGGCTGCGCGAGCCGTCGTTCGAGAGCTACGCGGAGGTCGCCGCCGAGATGCTGAAGGGCCTGGAGCCCTACCTGGACCGGCCGTTCGGCTTCATCAGCCACTGCGGCACCGTCTTCATCGGCTACGAGGCGACACTGCTGCTCATGGAACGCGGCGGCCCGCTGCCCAGCCACCTGTTCGCCTCCTCGATGGTCCCTCCGCACCGGGCGTCGTGGCCGAGCATCCTGCGGCTCGACGAGGAGCAGGTGGGCGCGCTGGTGTCGGATCTCATGCGGGCCCGCGGCGCGGAGCCGCTGCCCGAACTGGTGGAGATGGCCGCGAGCGTCATGCGCGCCGACGTGGCCGCCTACGGCCGCTTCGAGCGGACCGACCCGGTGGAGCTGCCGTGCCCGATCACCGCGATCGGCTGGTCGGGTGACACGCAGATCCCCCCTGAGCAGATGGGCGGCTGGGAGTTCTACGGCCGGACCCGCCACACCGTGCTGGACGGCGGGCACTGGAGCTACCTCCAGGCGCCCGCCGCCCTGCTCGACGAGATCGCGCGGAGCATGTCCGCGCGCGTCCCGGGTTGACCTCAGCTGTCCTCGCCGCCCTCGCGCCCGCCGGGCCTCCCGGCGGGCTCCCCCGCGGGCTCCGCTGCCGGCTCCTCGATGTCCTGCAGGATCTCGGCGTCCTCCAGCCTGCGCAGGTTCGGCACCGGCGACAGGAAGAGCAGGATGATCCAGGGCAGCAGGAACGCGGCACCGGCGTAGATGGCGGGCTTGACCCCGATCAGCTCGCCCAGCACCCCGGCCAGCATCGCGGCCAGCGGCAGGATGCCGAGGTAGACCGCGCGGCTCGCGCCGATGACCCGGCCGCGCAGGTGGTTGGGGATCACGTACTGGAAGAGCGTGAGCTGGCCGATGTTCCCGGCCACCACGCCGAACACCGTGACGAACCAGATCACCGAGAACAAGGTGATCTGCAGCCACTGCGGACCGGCCACGAACGGCGTGAAGCACAGCACCCGGAACGCGATCAGGGCGGTCATGATGCCGCGCCCGTAGCCGAGCTTCTCGAACAGCTTGCTCGCGAAGACGGCGCCGATGACGCCGCCGATGCTGCCCACCGCGTAGATGAAGCCGATCCAGGTGCCCGACAGCTGGAGCTCCCTGGCCGCGTACAGGATGAACAGGGTCAGGATCATCATCGACCCGAAGTTCGCCCCGGCGGAGTTGAGGATCAGCGGGCGGGCGTAGGCGTTGCGGTAGGTGACCCTCAGGCCGTGCTTGATGTCGTGGAGCATCGCCGCGACGGCGCCGCGCCCGCCGCTGTCCTGACGCTCGACGGGCGGCTCGACGTGACGGATGCGCGACAGGGCGAAGGCGGAGACCAGGAAGGAGATCGCGTCTCCCAGCATCACGTACGCCGGCCGGAACAGGTCGATGAGCACGCCTCCGGCGCTGGAGCCCGCGATGGCGCCCACCGACTCGGTCGCCGCCATCCGGCTGTTGCCGGCCACCAGTTGCTCCTCGCTCAGCAGCGTCGGCATGTAGGCGGCGTAGGCGATCTCGAAGACCACCGAGAGGCCACCGACCACCACGGCGACCACGTAGAGCACCCACATGTCCATGAACCCGGCGAAGGCCGTGATCGGGATCAGGGCCACGACCGCGGCCCGCCCGATGTCAGCGCCGACCATGAGTGGTCTGCGCCGGTAGCGGTCGATGAGCACGCCGGCGATCAGTGTCAGCAGCAGCGCGGCGATCGTGCGCATGGTGTTGAGCAGACCGACCTCGAGGGAGCTGGCCTGCAGCATGAGGATCGCGGTCAGCGGCAAAGCCAGGGTGGTCAGCTCGGAGCCGAGGACCGAGATCGACTGACCGGCCCAGAGCCGGTTGAAGTCGGGATTGCGCCAGAGCGAGGGCGGCTTTTCCGTCGGCGCCCTGACTTCCGTTCTCTGCGTGTCCATAAGATCATTCCGTCCCTGTCGGGTTTCACCTCTGGTTGACTGGAATAAGCTTTTTGTTAAGGGTGATGATATGCGAAATCAGCGGAGAGGCACCCTGGAAAACAATCAGCGGGTACGCCAGATGACACTGCCGGACGGACATGTGGTATTCCAGCTCAATCCCGCCGAGACCAGCCTGCAGTATCGCAGCATCGTGGGCGACAGAAGTTACTTCAGACACGACGTACGCCTTGAACCGGGAATGACGGTGTTCGACGTGGGCGCTAACATAGGAATCGCAGCGCTGGCGTTTCACTGGGAATGTCCGGGCACTCGAATTCTTGCCTTCGAGCCCGCCCGGCCGCTTTACGACGCGCTGTGCGCGAATCTGGCCGCCCACGGCCTGAACGCCAAGGCGTTCGACTGCGCGCTCTCCCATACCCCGGGAACGGCGACTCTCACCGTCTATCCGGAGACCACCGCGATGTCCGGGATGTACACGGACGTCGGCCACGATGCGGAGGTGACCAGGACTTTCCTGGCCAACAGCGGGTTCGCTCCCGAGGACGTGACGGACATGGCCGAGGGCAGGCACGTCACCGAGGAGCAGGAGTGCCAGGTGCGGACGATCTCAGAGGTGATGGCCGCCGAGGGCGTGCACCGTATCGGCCTGCTGAAAATCAACGTCGAGAAAGCCGAGTGCGATGTGCTGGCTGGAATCGCCCCCGATGACTGGGACGCGGTCGACCAAATCGTCATGCAGGTCCATGACATCGACGGCAGGCTGGCATCCGTACGCGACGACCTCACCGGCCGTGGATTCCAGGTCGACATCGGCCAGGATCCCCTGCTGAGGAACACGGACATCTTTGATGTGTACGCACGGAGGAATTCCACATGACAGTGGACACGACGGTTGACCTGAACGAGCTGGATCTCGCCGACCCGGACATCTACACGGCACCCGACTCCGGCCTCGGTGTCCTGCATTACCTGCAGGAGCATCGGCCGGTTTTCTGGAACTCCAGGCCGGCGGGGCCGAGTTTCTGGGCGTTCACCAAATACGCCGACGGCGTGGCCGTCTATCTCGACAAGACGAATTTCACCTCCGAGCGGGGAATGCAGGTCGGGCAGACCGAGTCCGCCGCCCGCGCCGCCGCGGGCAAGATGCTCATCGTCACCGACGGCCGCCACAGCCAGTTGCGCGACGTGATGAACCCCGCGCTCACTCCCCGGGTGGTGCGCCGCCTCGAAGGCGCGATGCGCGAGACGGTGGGCGGGATGCTGGAGGAGAACGCGCCCAGGGACTCCTTCGACTTCGTCGACACGGTGGCGGGCAGGCTACCGCTCTCGGTCATCTGCGAACTGCTGGGCGTGCCCCGTGCCGACTGGGATCTGATGATCCAGTGGACGCGCACCGCGTTCGGCTCCGCCACCTCCGACGACGTCATCTCCGACGCGGAGAAGGCCGAGGCGAACGCCAACATCTTCGCGTACTACGCCGACCTGCTGGCCGAACGGCGCGGCGACCTCGGCGACGACGTGATCAGCGTGCTGATCCGCGGCCGGATCGACGGAACGCCCCTCACCGACGAGGAGATCCTGCTCAACATCAACGGCCTCATCACCGGAGGCAACGAGACGACCAGGCACGCCTCGGCGGGAGCCGTCATCGCCTTGGTGGAGAACCCCGGCGAGTGGCGGCGACTGCGCGAGGACCCCTCGCTCATCCCGACCGCCGTGGAGGAGGTGCTGCGCTGGACCGCCCCCAGCCTCAACGTGATGCGCACCGCGCTGCGCGACACGAGGATCGGAGAACAGGTCATCCGGGCCGGTGAGCGGGTCAGCGTGTGGCACCCGGCCGTCAACCGCGACGAGGACGCCTTCCCCGACGCGCGCCGCTTCGACGTCGGCCGCACCCCCAACCGGCACCTCACGTTCGGCCTCGGCAGGCACCTGTGCATCGGCGCGGCGCTGGCCAGGTTCGAACTGCGCGTGCTGCTGGAGGAGCTGACCCGCCGGGTGGCCCATATGGAACTCACCGGACCGGTCAAGCGGCTGCGCTCGAACCTCATGTGGGGCGTCGACCGCGTCCCCGTCCATCTCGAACTCGACCACGCAGGGCACTGATTGGAGCACCCCATGCCGGACATGTCGCCGATCCAGCAGAGCGAGTGGAGGTCCTACCGGGCGAAATCCGCCGGTGACCACACCGACCAGGTCACCCTCGCCGCGCGGCTACGCGGGCCGCTGGACGAGAAGGCCCTGAACGCCGCGCTGGAGGACGTGCTGGAGGCGCGCGAGGACCTACGGCCGGCACCGCCGGGTGGCCCCGTGCCCGCAACCGAGCCCGCAACCGTGCCCGTCGCCGTTCCCCGGCCGGTGGAACTGGGCAGGCACGAACCGGGCCGCCGCGAGGAGTCACTGGCGCGCCTGGTCTCCGAGCAGGCCAACCGCGGTCTCGACCTCGAAGCGGGGCCGCCGCTCCGGATCACCCTGGCCCGGCTGGCCGACGACGACCACGCGCTCGTCCTGACGGCGCACCGACTGGTGGCCGACGAGCGCGTCCTGACCGGTCTCGCCGGGGAGATCTCCCGGGCCTACGAGAGCGCGATCGGCTCCCCCGCCGCCCGCGACGGCGTCTCCCCCAACGGGCACACGTCCGGCGGCGTCTCCGCAGGCGGCCACGGCTCCCCCGGCGCGTCCTCCGGCGGACGCGCCGCCGGCGGCGCCTCCCCCGCGGCCGGTTCGAACGGTCGCGCCGCGCCCTCCACGGAGGCCGGCGACGCCGCCGATCTCGCCTACTGGCGTGACCGGCTCGACGGTACGCCCCCCGCCCTCGACCTGCCCGCCGACCGCGGCCGGCCCGCCGTGCCGGGCCTCACGGGCGCCCGGGTGACCTTCGGCGTCCCGCCGGAGACGGCCGCGCGGGCCGAGGCCCTCGCGCGCGAGGCCGGCCTCGGTGACAGAGCCGTCACCGGAGCCGTCACCGGGGCCGTCACCCAGGCCGCGCGGGCGATGGCGCTGTCGCGCTGGTCGGGGCAGGCCGAGGCGGCCACCCCCCGCACCGACACCCGGGCCGTCACCCTGGCCGCCTGGGCCGTCGCGCTGTGCCGCTGGTCGGGGCAGGACGAGGTGGTGGTCGGCGTACCCGTGCCCGGCGACGGCCGCGCCCCGGTGTTCCCGATCCGGATCGGCTGCGCGGGCGACCCGTCGTTCGCCACCGTCGTCGCCCGGGTGCGTGACGCGCTCGACGGGGCGGCCGCGCACGGCTCCTACCCGGCGCACCGGCTCGCCGAGGAACTGCGGCTGGACACCTCCAGCGGCGTGCGGCCGCTCTACCAGGCGGAGTTCGACCAGGCCGCCCCGGCCTGGAGCGCGCTGCGACTGCCCGGCGTGCGAACCTCGGAGCTGGTGGCGGACCGCTTCCCGCTGGCCTCGGATCTGGCCCTGGTCCTGGTGCCCGGCTCGCTGGAGGGCGAGCTGCGCTACGCGCTCGACCTGTTCGACGCGCCCGGCGCCAGGACCAGGGCCGAGCAGTACGTCACGCTCCTGACCGACGCCGTGAGCGACCCCGCCCGGCCCATCTCGCGCCTGTCCCTGCTGGACACCGAGCAACTGCGGCTGGTGGTCGCCGAATGGAACCGCACCGAGAGCCCATTCGACGAGGGGGCGAGCATCGGTGCGCTGTTCGAGGCGCGCGCCGCCGCCGCCCCCGACGCGCTCGCGGTGCTCTGCGGCGAGCGGCGGCTGACCTACCGTGAGCTGGACGAGCGCGCCAACCGGGTGGCCCACCGGCTGATCCGCGACGGGATACGGCCGGGCCAGGTCGTCGGCTCGATGACCGGCCGCTCGGCCGAGGCGCTCGTCGCCTTCCTCGGCACCGTCAAGTCCGGCGGCGTCTACCTGCCGCTGGACCCGGCGCTGCCACCCGACCGGCTCGGCCACATCCTGGACGACAGCGGAACCGGGCTGGTCCTGACCGTGGCCGAGCACGCCGGCCGGGTGCGCGGCGGCCGGGTGCGCACGGTCGAGCTGGACACCAGGTGGAGCGCGATCGAGGCGGAGGAACCGGCCACCGGCCCCGGCGTGACGCCCGCGCCCGACGCCGTCGCCTACCTCATCTACACCTCGGGGTCGACCGGCCACCCCAAGGGGGTGGAGGTGCCGCACCGCGGCGTGAGCAACCTCGCCTCGGCCCTGTCGCGGGAGTTCTCCCTGACGCCCGACGACCGGGTGGCGCTCTTCGCCTCGCTCAGCTTCGACGCCTCGATCTGGGAGATCACGATGGCGCTGCTGAACGGGTCGGCGCTGTGCGTGCTGGACCCCTCGGGCATGACCCCGCAGGAGACGGCGAAGGTCATCAGCGACCAGGGCGTGACCGCGGCCACCTTCCCGCCGACGTTCCTCAGCACGCTCAGGGGCGACGAGCTGGGCACGGTCAGGTTGATGGTGGTCGCGGGCGAGCAGTGCCCGACCGGGCTGGTGCGGACCTGGGGGCCGGGTCGCAGGTTCGTCAACGCCTACGGGCCGACGGAGACGACCGTGTGCGCCACGATGGGCGCGTGCGACCCCGCCGCGGCGTACACCCCGCCGATCGGCCGGCCACTGGCCAACTTCAGGACCTACGTGATGGACCGCTGGCTCAACCCGCTCCCGGCCGGTGTGCCCGGGGAGCTGTACGTCGGCGGCGCCGGTCTGGCCCACGGCTACCGTGGCAGGCCCGGCATGACCGCGCGGTCGTTCATGCCCGATCCGTACGGCCCTCCGGGGGCGCGGCTCTACCGCACCGGTGACCTGGCCCGCTACCTGCCCGACGGCCGGCTGCAGTACGTGGGCCGGGTCGATGCGCAGGTGAAGATCCGCGGTTTCCGGGTGGAACCGGCCGAGATCGAGGCGGCGATCACCCGTTACCCGGGCGTCCGCGAGGCGGCGGTCGTCGTGCGTGACGACCGGCTGGTCGCCTACGTCGTGCTCGACGACGCCTCCAGGATCATCGCCGACCGCAGCGGCCTGACCGGCGAGCTGCACCGGTTCCTGCAGGGCTCGCTGCCCGCGTACATGCTGCCCGCCTCCTACCTGACGCTGGACGCGATGCCGCTGACCTCCTCGGGCAAGGTGGACCGCCAGGCACTGCCGGAACCCGGCCAGGGCGGCACGGACGGCGACGGGGGCGGCGAGGACGACTTCGACGCGCCGCGGACACCGACGGAGCAGACGATCGCCGGGATCTGGGCCGAGGTGCTGAAGCTCAGGCGAGTCGCCCGGGAGGACGACTTCCTGGAGATCGGCGGTCACTCCCTGGTGGCCGCGCAGGTGATCACCCGGGTACGGGAGACGTTCACCGTGAACGTGCCGATCAGGGTGCTGTTCGAGAACCCCGTACTCGCCGACTTCGCCGAGGCGGTGGACGGTGCGTCGGCCAAGGCCGAGGCGAAGGCCGGGGTCTGAGCCCGGGGGGGGCCCCCCCGGGGGGGTGGGGGGGGGTTTTTTTAAAATTATGGCCCCCCCCCCCCTTGAAACACACCATCACTTGTTTGCGGTCCCGTTTGGGCG